>NZ_BAAAZP010000163.1:0-121688 GCF_039536965.1 Nonomuraea antimicrobica
CCATCAGATGGCCCGCCGCCTGACGCGCGAACTGGCAGGCCAGCCGCCCAGCAGTCGCTGGGGCAGCCCGCCGCCGCTGCCGGATTTGTTCAGCCCCGACCGGCGCGGCAAGGTCCTGCAACTCCTGACCGCTCAGCCATGGCGAGCTTGGAAAGGAGCCGAACTGGCCGCCATCCTCGGCATCGAGAACGTCAACAGCTTCCGCGTCCAACTGTCGCAATGGTCCCACCAGGGCTACATCAACAAGATCGGGCCCGCCCTCTACGGCCCGATGCCCACCAGCACTTAAGTCTTTGTCAGCAGGCTCTAAGAGAGTTCATAGGAAGATGTGGGCGGAATTGTTTGGAGTGGCAAAGCAGGCTGCCAAACAATGATCGGTGCGTTACATGTGACTGGGCGGGGAGCCGAGTTGGCCCACCTCGCCGGGCCAGCGGAGGCACGCCATCGTCGGACTACTGCGACACCATCCAGCATGCAGGTCGTCGTCTTCACCCGCGTCCTGCAATCGTCAAGGAGCAACCCAACGTGTTCGTCTAGAGATGGGGACTCGACTTCGATCCAGCGGAAGGGAATTCGTCCATGACATTTAGCAGGGAACTAGCAAGGCGAGTTGCAATCGCCGCTTTTGCGGCCACCGCAGCACTCACCGCCGTACCGACCGCCGCACACGCGGTTGCTCAGTCGTCCGGAACCGCTGCTTCGGGCTCATCGGCCTTATCCATTCTGTCCCAACACGGATACGTCCACGACGGGTACAACATCTGGGGAGGGGTTTACCCTGAATTCTCTGGTCACCGGGGCTGGACGGGGGAAAACGGCGGCGTAATTGTGCCGTCAGAAGGGATCCTCGCCACCTGCAAGCGGTGGGGGGCCGATGGTAACTGGTGGTACTGGGTGAAGTTCGACTATGACGGCCTGACGGGCCACGTGCCGGGCTACGCCACCAATATCACACACTCCTTGTTGCCCAAGTGCAGCAGCAGCTGATCCCCCGTATCAGCGACCTGGTCGGTGAGCAGGGCTGAAGCGTTTTCGGCTACCGAGACCCGGGCGGGTATGACAAGACGAGCGGCTGAGAGCGCGGCGGCCGGAGCGTGGACCAGACTGCCTGCGACGTAGGACCCCGGGTACCCGGGGCCCTACGTTTGTTTCCGCCCCCCGCCGCCCAAGGGCCCGCTCGTCGAACACGCGCAGACGGCCAGTCCCGAAAATGGTCAGTATCGGGACGGTGGGCATCAACGACCGACCAGCCGTTTTACCTGGCCAGACTGGCAGGAGGCGGATTGTCCTGCCGGAACCGCTGGAGGCTGATGGCGCGCCAGGCCCGACCCACTGGTCCAGGTCGGCCTCGCAGGCGGCGACGATCGCACGGACGGCGCGCAGGGGCGGCATCCGGGCGGCCGGCGGCGCTGGTCGAAGGAGCGCTTGGCGGCGTTGCTGACGGCGTCCTTGCACCGCCGGGAGCAGTGTGCGCGCGGGCGGCCGGTGGCGGCCTGCTCCAGCGGCCGGGGCCGGCCGTCCGGGGTCTCCCACAGCCAGACCATCACGGGAAGCCGCGTTCCGCCGGCGTCGCGCGGCATGGTGACGTTGAGGAAAAGGCAGTCCTCGCCGGTCGGAGGCACGCCAGGGAGCGCGGCCTGAGGACACGCGGCGCCCGGCTTCGTGGCGTCGGCCACGCCACCCCACGGCCGCGCGGCCACGGTGGGCGCCCAGCGCAGGCGGCCGACCGGGGCTCGGCGTAACGGATCCCGGAGAACGTCCGGACCGCGCCCTTGTCGAGGCCGCAAATCTGCCCGGAGTCCAGGCGCACGACGGGCCGGCCGGTCACCTGCGCCGATGACTACGGGCTGGGTTGCGGCGCGGACGTGGGTGAGCCGGTCGGCTGCGTGGGTGCCGCCGCGCCGAGCGTGAGCAGGACGACGGCGGAGTACACCAGCCGGTGCACGATCTGCATGAGGAATGTCTTTCGTCGATGGTGCGGGGATGCCCGCCCGGCAGGTCAGCGGCCGGCGAGCTCGGCGAAGATGTCCACCAGTTCCGGACGGTCGAACGGGCCGACGTGAGGTGCCGCGACGCTGCGGACATCGGTCGGGTTGCCGGGAGTGAGGCGGTCGGCCTCGGCGATGAACCGGTCCTGCAGCGCCGGCGGAATCAGCCGGTCGAGGGTGAGGCGCACGTACGTTCTGGGGATCCGGCCCCAGGTGTCCGCCTGGCCTCGCGCTTCGGCCAGCGGGATGCTCGCGCTCTCGTCCGGTTCGAGCAGGTTGAGCAGCCGGCTCACCCCTTCGTCGGTGAAGTCGGCGGCGAGGGCCTCCTTGACGCCCTGGAACACGGCGGGGTCGGCCGAGCGCCAGTTGAGCCGGCTCACGCCCAGGACCGCCGGGTCGGCGACCATCGCGGCGGTCACCCTGGGGAGCAGGCTGTCGGCGTTCTCCGGGGTTTGGAGGTAGGCGGTCATGTTCGGCAGGTCCACGCAGCAGTAAGCCGCGACGTAGACGACCCGATCGAGCAGCTCGGGTATGGCGTTGCCGACCCTGCTCAGGGTGACGCCGCCCTGGCTCATGCCGACCAGGATCACGGGGCCGTGGCGGCGGGCGCGGCGTACCACGTCCACGACGCGCTCGACGTAGTCGTCGATGGTGATCTTGGCGAGCGGCGACGGCTCGGTCGCCAGCGACTGGAGGTCCTGAGGTGCCTGGTACGAGCGGGGGTAGAACGCCTCGCGGCCGTGTCCCGGCAGGTCGACCGCCACGCTCCGGTGGCCGCGCAGCGTGAGTTCGGCGAGCAGGCCCGTGATCCAGGTGGAGGAGGAGTTGGTGCCGTGGATGAACACCAGGGTCGGCGGCCGCCTGTCGGTGCCTCGGGCCTCGGATGCGTGGTTCGTCGTCATGGATGTTTCCTTCCTTGGAGAACGGGTCAGCGGTGGGCGGGGCGCCACATCGGCCAGAGCGGCGGGCTGTCCGCCACGCGCACGGGTTCGCCGAGATCTGTGAAGCCGTGCCTCTGGTAGAAGGCGCGGCTGCGGGGCGTGCTCGCCTCCAGGTACGCGGGCAGACCGTCGGCGTCGGCCCGCGCGAGCCGATGCCGCAACATCGCCGAGCCGAGCCCGGTGCCCTGCCGCCCGCCGGCCACTCCCATGCAGGGGAGATAGAGGTGCGATTCGCCGAGGGGGTGCCGCGCGGCCAGTGCCGTCCCGAGAGCCGACAGCCGCGCGGAGCTGCCGCCGAAGACCGACGCCGAACCGTCCGGCGGCTCCTCCTCGTACGGTGTCCGGCCCGAGGGCAGCGCGACCCAGATCGCGGCGCCCTCGTCGCCGCCGGCCAGGTACGCCTCGGCCGCGGGGCGGGTGAGCACGGGGCGGTAGAAGTGCCGCTGGAGCAGCCCTCGTACGCCGGGGTCGGGGAAGAGCCAGCAAACGACCGGGTCGTTCATGAACGCATCGGTCAGGACGTCCAGCACCACCTGGAGGTCCGCTCGCGGGTCCGCCTGCCGCACGGATGCGTGAGGTGTATCAACGGTCATGAGTACACCGTACAGACGGAGGCGGTATATGGCGCTTTACGACGGCATATATCGGTACATACTGTACTAGGACGCTGGATATTGAACTAGTACACTTCGCTGCCGGATCACTGAGGACGGGCCGTCACGACCCTTGTCAGCAGGACCGCGAACCCTTCGAGATGGCGCGCCAGGATGTAGTCGAACATGCCGTCCAGGTCCGACACCGTCTCCTTGGGAACCATGGCCAGGAGCGGAAACCGTCCGCTGTTGAGGAGATTGTCTGCCTGCTTGTGCTGGAGCAGCCACCATCCGTCGAGCGTCACACCGGTCTCCCGCTCGGCCTCGGCCTCCTCCGCCAGCGAGAGCGCCACGGCGTGGACCATCGCGGGCAGTGTGAGAGCCTCGCGGATCCGGATGTCCATGGGGAGGCCGAGCCCGTCGAGCGCGCGTAGGGTCCACTCGGTGTGGGCCATCATGTTGGGCACCATCAGGGGACGGGTGAACGAGATGGCTCTGGGGAGCCAGGGGTGCCGCCGGCACAGCTCCCACTGTCGGCGGGAGATCAGTTCAAGCTTGGCCCGCCACCCCTCCGGCCCCGGGACGGGCAACTCCGTTTCGCCGAAGACCTCGTCGGCCATCTGCGTCACGAGCTCGTCCTTGCCCCTCACGTGCCGGTAGAGCGACATCGGGCCCGAGCCGAGTTCGACCGCGAGCCGCCGCATCGACACGGCGTCGAGCCCTTCGGAATCGGC
Source organism: Nonomuraea antimicrobica (assembly GCF_039536965.1). NCBI lineage: Bacteria > Bacillati > Actinomycetota > Actinomycetes > Streptosporangiales > Streptosporangiaceae > Nonomuraea > Nonomuraea antimicrobica. The sequence goes on from NZ_BAAAZP010000163.1 coordinate 4,257, forward strand.
GATCGCGATGGCGGTGCGCAGGACGTGCTCGCGGTTCAGTGAACCCTTGGGCACGCCGGCCTGGCGCCGTTTCGGCAGCGGGGGCGGATCGGCGGGCCGCTCCGCCCGGCTCGCCCCCGCGCTGACCACCGTGCCGGCGCCGACCCTCGCCTCGACCAGTCCCTCGTCGCGCAGGGCCGCCACCACCTTGGTCGCGGTCGCGACCGCGACGCCCGATCGCTGGGCGATCTGCCGGATGGACGGCACACGATCGCCCGGCCGCAGGTCGCCGGTCAGGATACGGTCGCGGAACTCCGCGAGGATGCGTCGGTAGGGCGGTTCCGGGCGTTGCGGTGCCGAGGTCATGGGTGCCTTCCGATGCTCTTGAGTACCCATCAGTGTGCTAGGACAATACATCGTACGCACCCGCGTGGCGGGCGGAGGCCGTCAGGCCGGGCCGGGCCCGCCGTCGGGGAGCACGGCGAACAGCAGGCGAGCCGGATGCTCGATGACGCGGGTGATATGAGGTCCGCCGCCAGGCCGACGTCTCCGGGCCGCAGCCGGACTGTCTCCCCGGTCGTGGCCTCGGCCTTGATGACTCCGCGCAGGACCATGAGTAACTGGCGGCCGGCACAGCGCCAGGCCGTGGAGATGGTGGCCGCCACGAGAAGGCCGGCCAGCCCAAGACCGGTCAAAAGGATCATCGCGCCTAAGGATGCGAAACCAAGCCAAGTCGGAAGCTGCTGCGAGCCTGGGCGGTCGCTGACCCGGCAGGGCAAACGTCCAGCGGCTCCGGACCTGGTGCGGCGGAAGTTCACCGCGCCCGCTGCGGACGTGCTGCGGTGCGGCGATGTGACGCAGATCGACACCGACGAGGGCAAGCTCTACCTGGCCACGGTCGAGGACCTGTTCTCCCGCCGACTGCTCGGCTACGCCCATGTCCGGACATCACGACGCCGCGCTGACCTGCGCCTCACGGCAGATGGCGGCGGCCACCCGGGGAGGTGACATGGACGGAGTGATCTTCCCCTCGGACCGCGGCTCGGAATACACGGCCGCCCGCTATCAGGAGCTGTGCCGGCGTTTGGGCGTGGTGCAGTCGATGGGCCGGGTCGGCTGCGCGCTCGACAACGCAGCGGCCGAGGCGTTCAACAGCACCCTCAAGGTCGAGTACGTCCACCGTCACCGGTTCCGCACCCGGGCCGAGGCCCGTCTGAAGATCGCGACCTGGATCGCGGACTTCTACAACACCGTCCGGCGTCATAGCGCCAACGACGGGCTGCCGCCCATCACATTCGAGCTTCACATGAACGAGAAGAGGAAAGCCTCATCGGCCCTGCTGAGGACCGCTGTGGCATAGAACCGTCTCCACGCTTCCAGGGGATTGACAATCCCTCGCCAGGCTCTGGACGCGGCCATCGCCACGCGCGGATGCCGGGAGCGTCGCGTACGCAAACTCCCCACGCATGTGGTCATCTACCTACTGATCGCGTTGTGCCTCTGCCCGGACGACGACTACGAGGAGGTCGCCGAGAAACTGACGGGCATGCTGGCCTTGGTGCCAGGGGCGCGCTGGCAGGCGCCGACCCGCGGGGCGATCGCCCAGCCCGCCAGCGCCTGGGAAGTGAGCCGGTCAAGGACGTGTTCCAGCAGGTCGCCCGGCCTGCAGCGACCGAGTCGACGCCAGGCGCGTGGCTGCACTGCCGGCGGATGATGGCGATCGATGGGTTCGTCGTGGACGTGCCCGATACCGAGGCCAACGTCGCCGAGTTCGGCCGCGACAGCGCGGGCGGGTACGAGACCGCGTTCCCGCAGGCCCGGATGGTCGCCATCAGCGAGTGCGCGAGCCACACCATCGTGGCCGCCGATGCGGCGGGCTGCTGGGCCGGCGAGCAGACGCTCGCGTTCTCCCTGTATCGGCGGTTGACCGAGGAGATGCTGCTCACCGCCGACCGCGGCTTTTACAGCTTCCCCGCTTGGAACGAGGCCCGTGACAGTGGCGCGCACCTCTCGTGTGGCGGGTCCAGGCTGGATTGCGCCCGTACTGGCTGCGTGACCTGGAGGACGGGTCCCGGCTCGCCGTCATCACCAAACCCGCTGGTCTGCGGCGGTCGCAGAAGGACCGACTGCGCAAGGCCGCCCGCCAGGGCCGAGACCTCGATCCCGACGATGCGGTGATCGTCCGGGCGGTCGACTACACCGTGCCCGACCGCAAGGGCGAGCACATTCGGCTGATCACCAGCATTCTTGACCCGGCCGACGCCACCGCCGAGGAACTGGCCCGTTGCTACCATGATCGCTGGGAGGCCGAAACCGGCATCGATCAGCTGAAGACGCACCTGCGCGGGCCGGGCCGGATCCTGCGCTCCCCCACCCCCGAACTGGCCTATCAGGAGATCTGGGCCTACCTGCTGACGCACTGGGCCTTATGCACGCTGATTTGCACCGCCGCCACCACGGCCGGGCTCGACCCCGACCGGATCAAGTTCCTGGGCACCGTCCGCATCGTGCGCCGCTCGGTCACCGACCGCGCGGCCCTTTCCCCCTGAGCCACCCCACGCGTCCTGGACGCGCGCTCTCCACCAAGTCGCGCACCGACGGAACGTCAACCCGTGCCGTCGGCACCGCTCCTATCCGCGAGCCGTCAAACGCTCGCGCCGTAGCAGCTACCGTGAACGCCGCCCTTCGGACAAGGGGATCCGGTACGCGGGGCCACCGACCGTCGCACTCTTGCCCACGCCCCTGGCCACCCAAGAACCATGATCACACTTATCTAAACGGCATTGGGCCCGGAACGCCATCAGCGGCGTCCAAGAAGTCCCAATCGTCCGAACTATTTCGCTGAGATCACCTCAGTAGTAATTGATTTTCGGACCGTTAGGTCTGCTTAAAACTAGCTTCAGAAACTGCCGCTCCAACGATACTCGGCAGCTCTCGACCCGCAGCACCGGCAGGCCGAGCTTTTTCTCTTCGTCACCGCCATTACACTCGCCTCCTTCATCAGAGCCACATTGGTCTCACGAACCAGCCTTCGCTCAACAACCGGCCATGCCGCGCCTCAGGCGGCGGAAGCCTTGCTCAACCGCAGGTCCGTCCTCGGCATGGTCGCGGAGCCGAGCTATACGGAACGTCGATAAAAGCGGCGCCGGCCTCCGGAAATGCGAGGCCTACCGTAGGCGCAGGCCCCGCTCCTTGGCTATGCCCGTTCTCCTGGGCCAAGCGCCGTATTCCAGCTCCCGTTGGTCGACGAACCGCCCAGCGGGCGAGGTCATAGGTCGAATCCGGTTTTCAGGTGGGCGACGGTGTCTTCCAATATGGCGGGCAGGTCGAATTCGCCGCCGCTACCGGCAGTGAGCCATGCCACCGTCATGGATCCGCAGAGCATTCTAGTGAGGCAAAGGATTTCCGGGTCGGTCGAGTCGCGTCCTGCCCGTTCGGCGAAAAGTTCGGACATCACCCGCATGATGGTGGTCATACCGCCCATGTTCGCGGCCCACACCTCGGGAATGGACACCACCAGCCGGGCCCTGTTCTGCATGTCCACATGCTCCTGCCGACCGGCACCGGTGTCAGCGAAAGCGGTGCGGACGGCGTTGTGCAGCGCGTCGACGACGCCCAACTCTGCCGGCTGGTCCCGAAACGGCGCAATGAACGGCCTGATCAGCGTGAGGTGATCCTCGATCACCACCAGATCATGCTTGGTGGGGAAATACCGGAAGACCGTGCTCGGCGCGAGATCCGCGGCGGCCGCGACCTGCTCCACCGTGGTCGCGTGATAACCCTGCTCACCGAACAGGCGCAGCGCGTGCTGCTGAATCGCCTGCTTGGTCCTGGCCCGCTTACGTTCCCACGGCCCACTGGACGATCCGTTCTCGGACAGTTCACTTCTCCCCACGTCTCAATCCACTCCTCAGCGGACGGGCCACAACCGCAGCGACATCGTACGTCAGCATCCCTCGACCACCGCTGACCTGGGACGACCTACCTGGGTGTCTCATCTCACCATCGATGCATACTCTCAATATGAGATAGTGCTCCTATATTGCGTCTAGACTCGCACCTCGAACGACGACACGACCAGCGAACAGAGAACAGGAGCACCTGATGGTGACCGAGATCGAAACCGACTACCTCGTCATCGGCGCGGGCGCCACGGCGATGGCCTTCGTGGACACGCTGCTGACCGAATCGGACGCGACCGTGGTGCTGGTCGACCGCTATCACCAGCCAGGCGGACACTGGACGGTCGCCTATCCCTACGTGCGACTACATCAGCCCTCGGCCATGTACGGCGTGAACTCCCGCCCACTCGGCAACGACACGATCGACCAGACCGGCGGGAACGCTGGATTCTACGAACTGGCCAGCGCAAGCGAGATCTGCAGCTATTTCGACCAGGTCATGCGGCAGACGTTCCTGCCGTCCGGGCGGGTGTCGTACTTTCCCATGGCCGAATATGACGGTGGCGGCCGATTCCACCTGACAACCTCTGGTGACGAGTACCAGGTGACCGTGCGACGGAAGATCGTGGACACCACCTATCAAGGCGTGACCGTGCCGGCCATGCAACCACCGGAGTTCCCGATCGCCGCCGGCGTTCGCGTGGTACCCCCTAACGAACTGCCGGCCATTCGCGAACCCTATGGTCAGTACGTCATCATCGGCGCCGGAAAAACCGGGATCGATGCCTGCCTCTGGCTGCTGGAACGGGGTGTCGCCCCCGCAAACCTGACGTGGATCATGCCCCGTGCACCGTGGCTCATCGACCGGGCCACCGTGCAACCACGCCCCCTCTATCGCGTCGAAGACATCGTGAAAGACTACGTCGCCAAACACGAAGCCATCATGCGAGCCGAATCCGTATCCGACCTCCTTGACCGGCTCAACGCCGCCGGTGTCTTGCTGAGAATCTCCACGGACGAGCGACCGACGGCGTTTCGCTGCGCGACCGTCTCACAGGCCGAGCTGGAACAGCTACGCAAGATCGAAAATGTCGTCCGCTTCGGCCGGGTAAAACGAATCACCGAAACAGACATCGAACTCGACGGTGGCACGATACCGGCCAGCCACCGCGCGTTGTATGTGGACTGCACCGCCGACGCCGCCAAACAACTCCCCATCGTCCCGATATTCCAAGACGGACTGATCACCCTGCAATCGGTTCGAGTATGCCAGCCGGTGTTCAGCGCGGCCCTCATCGCGCACGTGGAGGCGACCTATCCGGATGATTTCGTGAAAAACGAGCTCTGCCCCGTCACGCCGAACCCGAAAACCGACGCGGACTGGCTACGGTTCGCCCTGTCCATCAACTCAGAACAGCTGCGCTGGTCGGGCAACGACGATATCGGCACATGGATGCAGACCTCCCGGCTGCAGCCCAACATCGCCCCACCGATGCCGGACGATCCGGCAGAACGAGCCACCCTCGAACAGCAGGCATTGGCCATGGCCAGAGAACAGAACGAAAGACTCGGACAACTCCTGGCCGCGCACGACGCCCTGTAGACCCCACTCCTCGTTGATGCAGGCAGAAGGCCGGCCAACGCCGAGGAATCGTCGCCACGATCGATCTTGGCGAAAGATTGTCCCGGCTCTGTGTACCTCGACAGAACCCGGAGCAACACCCGCCGGTTAACAACCTGCGCAGGTATATATCGCTCTGCCCGGCTCCGGCCGCCGCGCCGGGCAGAGCGCTTGATGAATTCGTGCTTCGGCCATGACTGGCGACCGGAACGGCCTCACCGAACCGCAAGCGGCCTCCCTGTGGGGTGCGGAAACTCAGCCGTTGAGGTCGACCTGGGGGTTCGTGGCTCGAGCATGATGAGGTCTCGGGCGTCCTGCTGACGGTGTTGTGGTCTTCCCTCTACCTCATCCTCGGGCGTGCCTTTCAGCTCCTGGTCCTGCTGGGTCGCAGTGATCGGGCCAAGACGGCGGAGATCGTGGTGCTTCGCCACCAGGTTGCCGCCGTATTGCGCCGTCAGGTGAAGCGGCTTGATCTCCATCCGGGGGATCGGGTTGTGCTCGCGGCCTTGTCGCGGCTGCTTCCTCGCTCGTCGTGGGATGTCTTCTTCGTTACCCCTGCGCGGACATCCGGGAGGCGGTTGCGCCTGGCCCGGGAGAATCCCTCGTGGGGCTGTCAGCGCATCAGCGGTGAACTGGCCGGAGTCGGCCTTCGGATACCGCCCAGCACCGTGCGAGACATCCTCAAAAGAGCCGGGCTCGATTCCGCGCCACGTCGCACTGGACCGAGCTGGAGTCAATTCCTCCAAGCGCAGGCCAAGGGCATCTGGGCATGCGATCTGTTCCATGTCGACACGGTGTCTCTGAACCGGCTCTACGTTTTGTTCTTTATCGAGCACGCCACCCGCGTAGTTCACGTCGCGGGCGTAACGGCGCATCCGACCGGCGCCTGGGTCGCTCAGCAGGCCCGCAACCTGGTCCTGAACCTGAGAGAGCGGGCCGAGGGGATCACATGCCTCATTCGCGACCGAGACGCGAAAATCACCGTGGTCTTTGACGAGGTGTCCACCTCACTCGGCGCCCGCGTCATCATGACGCCCGTTCGTGCGCCGCGGGCCAACGCGATAGCCGAGCGTTGGGTCGGTACCGTTCGAAGGGAATGCACCGATCGGCTGCTGATCTACGGTGAAAACCATCTCCGCCGAGTCCTGCGGACATACGAGCGGCATTACAACCGGTACCGTCCTCATCGCTCACGAGACCGTCGACCGCCACAACCATCACACGCCCCGGCTGCACCCAGCGATCTCGATCAAGTTCGCCGGCAACGTCGACAGACACTCGACGGCCTGATCAACCAGTATCGGCGGGCTGCATAGACGGGGCGGATAACCGCAGGCCAGAGGTCGCATCCGGGTTTCGCACCCCACAGGCAGGGAAGTGACGATTCCTTACTGTTATTTGCCGCTGAAGATCCTTCCCTCATTCTCGTCAACGGTACCGCAAGGCGGTCAGCCCGAGCGCCCGGAGCGTAAGAGCCAGGGACTCGTCCTGTTGTGCCGCGTAGAGCTCGAAGGGATCGTGCACGGGTCGCTCGATGGTCTCGGTGAGCCATCGCGCGTCATAGTGGGCTCCGCTCACGGTGGCGTTCCAGGTGCCTTCGCCTGTGAGGTTGGATTGGAAGATCCCAGCGGCCGAGCGAGGCAAGAAGTCCTCGTAGACGATGGGGTGGGCGGTGATCCAACCGTCTGCGAAGAGTCCGGCGACGTCTGCGGGTGGTTGCCGCCGATCGCCGGGAGGTCGGGCGGCCGGCTGGTAGGTGAAGTACGCCAGGCGCTCGGTGAGCAGCCGGCGCTCGTTCCCGGGGAAGCGGGCCTGCCAGATGCTCCGGGCCAGATCCTGCCTGGTGACATGGGGATGGTCGGCGCTCCGCAGGTCGGTCTCGGTGACGAGTTCGTCGTACAGGGCGCGGCCGGCCGGGGTGAGGGCGATGCCCCGGGCCTCGACCTCACCGAAGCGGACACGCAGCGACCCGGTGGTGACGCTGCCATCGGGTTCGCGGAACTTCCTCGGTTCGGCAAGTGCGCGAAAGGAGGTCTGGCGCAGCAGGACGTCGGGGCCATCCCAGCTCGGTGGGCCCTGGACAGCATCGATCATGGCGATGCCGCGGGCCGCCATGCGCTGGTAGAGCAGGTCGATGTCGAGCACGCGCGGCGTGAGGTGGTTGATGTGCGTGCTGGAGACGCCGCCTATGTCGGCGGCGACGGCGGAGACGCGCTCCAGCTCCGCGTACCACGTACGGTCCACCGGCTCGGCGGACAGCTTGAAGGCGACCACGGCGAGGGCGAGGAAGCGTTCGGCCTGCTCGTGCGGCAGCCCCGCGTCACGTTCGGCGCGGCGGGCCAGGTCGAGGAGTTCCGCCGGGAAGAGTTCGCGGCGGGAGAGGAACCTCTCCAAGCGGTCCTGCAGGTCGGCGTCGAAGAAGCGCCGGTCGGCGGTGGTGAGCAGGGAGGTGAAGACCCGGAACGGGTTGCGGGCCAGTTCGAGGGCGTCGATGGGACGGAAAGCGGTGGAGATCACCGGTACCGCGCTGAAGGTCGCATCGCGCAGGTCGTAGAAGCCCACGGGGTACATGCCGAAGGCGGCGAAGATCTGGGCCGCCTGGCGCATCTCCAGCGGGGTGCCGACACGAATGGCACCGTGGCGTTCTGCCGTGATCCGGTCGATGCCTCCCAGGCGTTCGGCATCGGCGTTGTCACGCATCACCTCGTGGGTGACCTCGCCGGCGACGTCGAGGAGCGTGGTGTATGCGGGCACTTCGGTCCCGTACATGTCCGACAGGCGGCGGGCGAATGCGGCGCGCAGCCGCCAGGTGGGAACCATGCGAGTCTCCTGGGTGTCGTTCCACGGGCGCGGCTCGGTGGGGCCGCAGTTTCCAGCCTGGGAGCGGGGGCGGCGATTAGCCAAGACCCAGCAGGGCGGGAGCTGGTGACCGCCAGACCAAGCTACGCTTGCCCTGCGATCATTCCTCTGATACGGCGAGCCACGGGTCGTCCGTGGCGACAGCCGCTTTGATCGCCTTCAGTGCGGGTTGCAGGAGCGGGTTGACGTTGGCTGCGCGATGGGCCACGAGGACGCGGCGATGAGCCAGATGAGAGGCGATCGGCTCGGCATGGACGCGTTCGTCGGGCACATGTCCCAACGCGGGCACGACAGCCACGCCCAACCCTGCCCCGACGAGTTGGCGCACGACGTCGTAGTTGTCGCTGCGCCGCGTTATGGCGGGCGCGAAGCCGGCGGCCGCGCACAGGCGCTCCAGCGAGATCGCGCCCGCCGTGCCCTCCCGGCTGGTGATCCACTGCGCCGCCCGGAGTGCCGGCAGTCGCGCCGTCGCCTCACCGGTGTTCGCGCGCTGACGCTGCGTCAGGAGCAGCAGCGCCTCGCGCAGCAGTGGCACCGTCACCAGCTCCGTCGGCCACCGCTGAGGCACGTGCCCGTACTCGTACAGCAGGGCAGCGTCCAGCTCGCCGTTGACCAGCATCTGGGCCAGTTCGTCCGGCTCGCCCTCCTCCAGCAGGATCTCCGCCGCGGGATGGCCGGCCACCAGGTCCGTCAGCGCGTCGGGCACCAGGCGCACGCTGGCCGTGGGGAAGCTGCCCAGCCGCAGGCGGCCTACTCGCCCGGCGGCCAGGTCACGTATCTCGTCCTCGAACTCCCCGAGCATCGCCAGCACGCGGCCGGCCCGCTCCACGAGCTGGTCGGCCGCCGCGGTCGGCCGGATGCCATGGGCTTGCCGTTCGAACAGCAGGAGGCCGCATGCCCGCTCCAGGCCCGCCATCTGCTGTGACACGCCCGAGGAGGTGTAGCCGAGCTCGCGCGCCGCGATGGCGAACGAACCGGTGCGGCAGACCACCTCAAGTGTGCGGAGATGAGTCGGATTCATCATGAACCGAGCCTAGGCCAAGGAATGCTTGCTCTCACCGCTAGAAGCTACCGGGCTTCTGGCTCTTGGCTTGCCGCGCCCCCTCCCCTCACGCTGGAGGGGAACTCCTCCGTATGACTACGCCCCGGGGGCCACCATGGCATCATCGGCCGGCGAGCCGATCCTGACCGCACTGCGTCGCGTCGTCCGCGGCGAGGTGACCGCCGATCGCGGCCGCCTCGCCCAGTACGCCGCGGACGCCTCCAACTATCGCCGTGTCCCGCTGGGCGTGGTCTTCCCGCTGGACCGCGAGGACGTCATCGCGGCCGTGGCGGCGTGCCGGCGCCACGGCGTGCCGCTGACCTGTCGCGGCGCCGGAACCAGCACCTCCGGCCAGGCCATCGGCTCCGGCATCGTCCTGGACTTCTCCCGGCACTGCAACCGCATCCTGGATCTCGATCCGCGGGCGCGTACCGTCCGGGTCGAGCCGGGGCTGGTCCTGGACGACCTCCAGGCCGCAGCGGCCCCGCATGGCCTGGCCTTCGGTCCGGATCCGTCCACCCACAGCCGGTGCACCATCGGCGGCATGATCGGCAACAACGCCTGCGGGTCGCACTCCCTCGCCTGGGGGCGTACCAGCGACAACGTCATCGAACTGGAAGTCCTCACCTACGGCGGGACGGTCCTCACCGTCGGGCCGATGACAACGAGCCAACTCGAGGACGCCATCGCCGAAGGCGGCGAACGCGGCCGACTCCTGGCCGGCGCACGCGACCTCGCCATGGAGAACCTGAGCACGTTGCGCACCGAGTTCGGCCGCTTTCCTCGGCAGGTTTCCGGGTACGCGCTGGAGCACCTCCTGCCCGAAGCGCGGTTCAACCTGGCCCGCGCCCTGGTCGGCTCCGAAGGCACCTGCGCCGTGGTGCTGTCCGCCAAGCTCAGCCTGGTACGCCGCCCCCGGGCGCGGGCGCTGGCCGTGCTCGGGTACCCCGACGCGCCCGCCGCCGCGGACGCGGTGCCCGCCCTGGTGGAACGGGCGCCGATGACGCTCGAAGGACTGGACCGGGCGCTGACCCGGATGGTCACCCGCCCGGCCGCGCTGGCGGCCGTCGAGCGCCTCCCCGCCGGCGATGCCTGGCTGTTCGCCGAACTGGGGGCGGACACGCCCGACGAGGCCCGGCGCGCTGCGGCCGATCTCGCCACGGCGGCCGAGCGGACCGCCGGGTTCCTGGGCGCGTACGTCGCCACCAGCCCGGACGAGCAGCGGGCCCTGTGGGGGATCCGGGAGGACGGCGCCGGGCTGGCGACCCGGCTCCCCGACGGGTCCGAGGCGTGGCCGGGCTGGGAGGACGCCGCCGTTCCAGCCGAACGTCTCGGTGCCTACCTGCGCGACTTCAACGACCTCATGGCCCGCTACGGCTTGAAGGGGGCGGTATACGGCCACTTCGGGGAGGGCTGCCTGCACGTCCGCCTCGACTTCGACTTCGAGACCCACGAAGGCACGGAGGCGTTTCGTGCCTTCCTGGCCGACGCCGCCCGCCTGGTCGCCGAGCACGGCGGCTCGCCCTCCGGGGAGCACGGCGACGGGCAGGCCCGCTCCGAATTCCTGGACCTGGTCTACAGCAGGCAGGCGGTGGAGTTGTTCGAGCGGTTCAAGCACCTCTGGGATCCCGGCGACAAGCTCAACCCCGGGGTGATCGTCCATCCTCGTCGCTCCGACCACGACCTGCGCGTCAGCCCGCGCCGCAGCACGATCCCGCTGCACACCACGTTCTCCTACCCCGACGACGACGGCGACTTCGGCCGGGCGGTGCGCCGCTGCGTCGGCGTCGGCAAGTGCCTGACCGGAGGCTCCAACGGATCGGTGATGTGTCCCAGCTACCGGGTGACCCGCGACGAACGTGACTCCACCAGGGGCCGTGCCCGGCTGCTGTACGAGATGGCGCAAGGGGAGCTGATCGACGACGGGTGGCGCTCCCGAGAGGTCCGCGACGCGCTGGACCTGTGCCTGTCGTGCAAGGGGTGCAGCTCCGACTGCCCTGTGGGGGTCGACATGGCGACGTACAAGTCGGAGTTCCTGCACCACCACTACCGAGGCCGCCTGCGCCCGCCGTCCCACTACTCCATGGGATGGCTGCCCGTGTGGTCCCGGCTCGCCGCCCTCGCCCCTCGTCTCGCCAATTCGGTCACCCGCTCGCCACTCGCGCCGCTCGTCAAGCGGCTCGGCGGGATCGCCCCGCAGCGTGGCATCCCCGCGTTCGCGAGCGAGAGCTTCCTCCACTGGTTCCGCCGCCGCGACGGCGCGCAGGAGGGCACCCCGGTGCTGCTGTGGGTCGACTCGTTCAACAACCGCTTCAGCCCGAACGTGCTGCGGGCCGCCGTCACTGTCCTGGAGGCCGCCGGCTTCCAGGTGCACGTGCCGCCCGGCACCCAGTGCTGCGGACTGACGTGGATCAGCACCGGCCAACTCGGGGTTGCCCGCAGGGTGGCCACGCGCGCCGTCGCGGCGCTGGAGACCCGGCCCGACGTGCCGATCGTCGGCCTGGAACCGAGTTGCACCGCCGCCCTCCGCGGCGACCTGCCCAGGCTGCTGGACACCTCTGCCGCCCGCCGTACTGCCGGCCGTGTCAAGAGTTTGGCCGAGATTCTGCTCGAACACGCCCCGCACTACACCCCGCCGCGGATCGACGCCCGCTCCATCAGCCAGACACACTGCCACCAGCACGCCGAAGGCGGGTTCGACGCCGACCGCGAGATACTGCGGCGAGCGGGCGTACACAACACCGTCCTGCCATCCGGCTGTTGCGGGCTCGCCGGGAACTTCGGCTTCGAGAGCGGCCACTACGACGTCTCGGTCGCCGCCGCCGAGCAGACGCTGCTTCCCGCCGTGCGCGCCGCCGCTCCGGACATGCTGATCCTCGCCGACGGTTTCAGCTGCCGCACCCAGATCTCCCAGCTCAGCGACCGCTCCGCCATACACCTCGCCGAACTCCTCGCCATCACGACCGCCCGAAGGAAACGCACATCATGACGGACACGCTCGCGCTTATCGACGAATGGGGACCGGAGAAGGTGGTGGTCGTCTCGCACCGCCGGAGTGGGATGAAGGGCGTGCTGGTCATCGACAACACCGCCCGCGGCACCGGCAAGGGCGGCACCAGGATGAGCCCGCACGTCACCGTCGGTGAGGTCGCCCGCCTCGCCAGGGTCATGACCTGGAAGTGGGCCGCCGTTGACATGTTCCACGGCGGCGCGAAGGCGGGGATCGCCGCCGATCCCGCCTCTCCGGACAAGGAGGCGATCTTGCGCGCCTTCGTACGCGCGCTGTCCAACGAGGTCCCCCGCGAGTACGTCCTCGGCCTGGACATGGGCCTGACCGAGAGGGACGCGGCGATCATCCAGGACGAGCTCGGAGACCGAGGCGCCGCCGTCGGCACACCGCAGGAGCTGGGCGGCGTCCCGTACGACGCACTTGGCATCACCGGGTACGGCGTCGCGGAGGCCGCCGACGCGGCGGCCGGGGCGAGCGGGTTCTCCTTGGCCACTGCCAGGGTGTCCATTCAGGGCTTCGGCGCCGTCGGCGCCGCCGCCGCTCGGCGTCTGGCGGAGCTCGGCGCGACCGTCGTGGCCGTCTCCACTGCCCGCGGTGCCCTGCACGACCCAGCCGGCCTGGACGTCGAGCGTATGGTCAAACTGCGCGGGACTTACGGGGATGCCCTGGTCGACGAGTACGGCTCGGTCCCCGTCTGCGCCCCGGGTACCGAACTGCTCGTGCCGTGTGACATCCTCGTGCCCGCCGCTCTGCAGGACGTCATCGATGCCGATCTCGCCACCCGCCTGCGGGCACGGCTCGTCGTCGAGGCGGCCAACCTGCCCACGTCCCCCCAGGCGCAGCGGGTCCTGGCGGAGCGAGGCGTCGGCATCGTGCCCGACTTCATCGCGAACGCCGGCGGCGTGGTGGCCGCGGGATTCGCCATGGAAGCCCGCTACTCGCCGTTCCGGCCTGACCCGGCACGGATCTTCCCGCTCGTCTCGGCCAAGCTGCGCGACAACACCGAAGCGGTTCTGGCGACGGCCCGTACCGGCGGCATGCGGCCCCACGAGGCGGCGCGCACGCTCGCCCAGGACAGGGTCCGTGCCGCCATGCGGCTCAAGGGCCGCGTTCCCCTCGCGGAGCGGGCATGACAGCGGCGCACCACGTGGCCGGGCAGGGCTCCACATCCGAAAGCGCCGCGGTCGGAAGCAGCGCATCGCGCTGCCACTGCGGCCGGATCATGAATCACTGCGTGGGCTGCGGGAACCTACGCTGCTTTGGCTGCGACCCCTACCGTTCCGATGACTGCGACCTCCTTTCCTGAGCCCGTCTACGTCGTCATCGGCGGCGAGGCGGCCCGCGGAGTCTGCGGCTCACTGCTGGCGGCCGGCCACACCGTGCGCCACCTCGTCCAGCCCACCGACAAGGACCTGCACGAGGCGCTGGGCCAGCACGTCGCCCGCCTTCCTGGCGGCCTGCGTGGCACCCGACCTGCTTGCGGTGACGCGGACGCCCTCCGGGCACGTCGCGGTCCGCTGGGACGGGAACGCCGTCCGCCAGGAGCCCTACCGGCTGCCGCGCCCGCTGCGGCGGCGAGCGCGGATGGGAAGGATCAAGGGCCAGTTGCGGCCGCACGACGGCAGCTCTCGCATCATGCTCGCGGGCCTGGCGGGGCTGCTCGCGGTGCTCTTCGCGGACTGGGCGTGGTCCGTGGCGGTGCACCGCAGGGCACCGATCGAGGCGCTGTTCGACGCGGTGCGCACCGTGTCGACCGTCGGACCGGCGTCCGCGCACGGCTCGGACGGCTACCTGCTGTTCGCCAGCGTGGCAATGATCACCACCATGGTCTTCACCGCCGGCATGGTGGACCGGCTGTCGTGCACAGGGCATGGCTCCAGCCGATCATCTCCCGCAACGTCTGCCGGCGTGGCAGCGCGGTCCGCGAGCCGGTGGTCAGCAGTCCGAACCTGTCATCCAGCCGCTCCAGCACCTGCGCCGACGAAAGCACCCTCACCGGTCCGCCGGCTCGGCGCACTCTGAGACCAAGTGCTCGCAGTTGTCCAGGAGCAGCAGCGCCTGCTTGCCGCGCAGATTCTCGACGAGCACCTGCAGCGCGGGCCGTGCGGAACGGTCCTGGATCTCCAGTGCCTCGCCCACCGCGTGCACGAGCAGTTCCGGAGCCTCCACCGCGGTCAGGTCGACCAGCCACACGCCAGCGGGGAAGGCCCGCCGGACCTCGTCGGCGAGCCGCATGGCCAGCCGGGTCTTGCCGACACCGCCCACGCCGGTGAGCGTCACCACCCGCGCGGCCGACAGCAGCCGCCTGGCCTCGTCGTGTCGGTGTAGGGCGGTGCCCGGTGCGCTGCGCCGAATTCATCTCCTACACGATACGCAAGAAGGCATCCAAAGCCCTAGCACGACTTTAGTGATCTCGCGAGCCATGCCCTGCTCGCAAAGTTTGTCACATTAGTTCTGTTCATGTGAGCCGCAAATTTTTCGGTTGAGTGGAATCGCTGCGTCTCCCAGAATCAAATGCACCGAGACCTCGATGGAACGCAGGGAGATCTACATGACCGGGACGGCGAGTAGGGCCGCCTTCGAGATCGTCAAAGGAGTTCGTGAGATTCTCACGCTCACCGAGGCCGAGGTCGAGGAGAACCTCGATCCCCAGGAGTTGCTGGACGGCCTGGAGGACGGATTTCGGGGGCTCGAACTGGGCGAGGTCCAGTCGCCCTTTCGGCCGGAGCTGACCGTTCCGGGCAAGGGTTTCTCCTTGGCCATGTCGGCCTGGCAGCCAGGTTGGCAGATGTGCGTGAAAGTGGTGAACGTCTTCGACGGAAACCTCGATCTCGGGCTGCCCAACCACCTCGCCGTGATCAACCTTTTCGACCCGGAGACCGGGGCGACGACCTGCGTCATGGACGGGACCTACATCACCGGGATTCGCACCGCGGCCTCCGCGGTGCTGTCCGCGCGGCTGCTGGCCCGGCGCGACGCGCGGGTCGCCACCATCGTCGGCGCGGGTGTCCAGGCCCGCGAGCACCTGCGGTTGCTGTCCCTGATCCGGGAATTCGACCGCATCAACGTGTGCTCGCTCCACGTCGACGAGGCGCAGCGGCTGGCCGCTCGCGACGACATCGCTCACGCCTCGGCGGACCTGGAGGCTGCCGTGCGCGAATCGGACGTGGTCTGCCTGGCCACGCACGCGGCCACGCCGGTGATCGATCCGGACTGGCTCAAGCCCGGCGCGCATGTGTCCTCCGTCGGGTACTTCCCGCCGGAGGGCGAGCTGCCCCGCGAACTGGCGCAGCGGCATCGCCTGTTCGTGGAGTCACTCGACGCCTTCGAACCGGCGCCGATCGGGTGCTCCGAACTCTCCACCACCGATCCCGGCAACGCCACGACGCTGGGTGCGGTCGTCCTCGACCCACGAGCGGGCAGGCGGGACGACCGTGAGATCACCGTGTACAAGGCCATGGGGATCGGCATGGAGGACATGGTCGCGGCCAACCTCGTCTACCGTCGCGCGCTGCGCGACGGTGCCGGCGGGGTCATGGCGTGGTAGCGAGCGGAACCGGAGTCTGGCCGTGACATCATCATCCCCGACGTCCCTCCACTCGCGCTCCAGCGAGGACCTGCGCCATCTGGCCCGGGCATGCCTGCAGCGGTGCGGCGTCGCCATCGAAACCTTCGCTCGCAGCACTGTCACGGCCCGCACGCCGGTGACGGGGGACGAGCTGTTCGACATCCCGGCCGCGGACGCAGCGGCCGTCGGAGCCGCCGTTCAGGCCGCCCACGAAGCCTTCCTGCGGTGGCGGACCGTGCCCGCCCCAGAGCGGGGACGGCTGGTCAAGCGGTTCGGCGAGTTGGTCGAGCGGCACAGGCACGACCTAGCCGAGCTGATCATGATCGAGGTCGGCAAGATCCGCTCCGAGGCGCTCGGCGAAGTCCAGGAGATGATCGACGTTTGCGACTTCGCCGTCGGCCTCTCGCGTCGCTTGGAGGGGCGCACCATGCCCTCCGAGCGACCGGGACACCGGCTCATGGAGACCTGGCATCCGTTGGGCGTCGTCGCGGTCATCTCCGCGTTCAACTTTCCGGCCGCCGTCTGGGCGTGGAACGCCGCGATCGCGCTCGTCTGCGGTGACACGGTCGTGTGGAAGCCGTCACCGATGACGAGCCTGACCGCGCTCGCCTGCTCGGCCCTGCTGGAGCGTGCCGCCGCCGAGTGCGATATGCCCGCCGAGATCAACCGGCTGGTCATCTGTGACGTGCCGGCGGCCGGAATCCTGCTCGACAGCCCGCTGGTCCCCCTGGTGAGCGCGACCGGATCCGAGCGCATGGGCGCCGAGATCGCCCCGCGCATCGCCCGGCGCTTCGGACGCTCGATACTCGAACTCGGCGGCAACAACGCCGCGGTGGTGGCGCCGTCGGCCGATCTGGACCTCGCCGTCCGGGGTATCGCGTTCGCGGCGGCCGGGACCGCGGGCCAGCGCTGTACCACCATGCGACGGGTGATCGCCCATGAGTCGGTGGTGGACGAGCTCGTCGAGCGACTCGACGCGGCTTACGCGAAGCTGGTGGTCGGCGATCCGTTCGACCAGGCCACGCTGGTGGGGCCGCTCATCGACGGCACCGCGTTCGGCGCGATGCGCCGAGCGGTGGACCGCGCCGACCGGGACGGCGGCACCGTCGTCACGGGCGGCACCAGGGTTGACCGGGAAGGGGCTCCGCAGGCGTACTACGCCCGGCCGGCCATCGTCCGCATGCCCGGCCAGAGCGACATCGTGCGCCAGGAGACCTTCGCCCCCCTCCTGTACGTCATGACGTACGACTCCTTCGAGGAGGCCATAGGGCTGCACAACGCGGTACCCCAGGGCCTGTCGTCGTCGATCTTCACTCGGGACCAGCGCGAGGCCGAGAGCTTCCTCGCCGCCGACGGCTCCGACTGCGGCATCGTCAACGTGAACATCGGCACCTCCGGCGCGGAGATCGGCGGCGCGTTCGGCGGTGAGAAGAGCACGGGAGGCGGCAGGGAGTCCGGCTCCGATGCCTGGCGCGGCTACATGCGCCGTGCGACCAACACCATCAACTACTCCTCCGCACTGCCACTGGCACAAGGCGTCGAATTCGCCTAACAGAAGAAAGGAGGAATCGCATGCGTGCCATTCCTCTGAAGTCCATCACGACGGTCGTCGCCCTCGGCCTCCTGGCCTCCGGTTGCGGTCAGGGCCTGCTCGGCCAGGAATCCGGGGGCGAGCAGCACGGCCCCATCGTCCTGGGCATGCTCGTTCCGCAGTCGGGCAGCGAAGCCTCGATCGGGCCGTACATGAGCAACGCGGCCCGACTGGCGGTTGACGAGATCAACGCCAAGGGCGGCGTGCTGGGCCGCAAGCTGGAGCTCAAGACCGCCGACGACGCCTGCGACGCCCAGTCGGCCACGGCCGCCGCCAGCAAGCTCGTCACCGAGGGTGTGCACGTGTCAGTGGGCGGCTACTGCTCAGGGGCGACGCTGCCCACGCTGCCCATCTTCGGCAGGGCGAACATTCCAATGATCATTCCGGCGGCGAACTCGCAGGAACTGGTCGACCAGAAGCTCGAGCACGTCTTCATGATCAACGGCACCGGCTCGCAGCAGGCCGAGGCCGCGCAGAAGTGGATCGCCAAGCGAGGCGGTCAGCGTGTCGCGCTGATGCACGACAACACCAGCTACTCCAAGGACATCGCGCTGCGCACTCAGTCGAGTCTCGGCGCGGCGGCGGTCACCGTCGAGGCGGTGACGCCGAAGGAGAGCGACTACAGCGCCAACATCACGAACGTGCTGGCCAAGAAGCCCGACTTCGTCTACTGGACCGGCTACTTCCAGGAGGGCGGCTTGATCGTCCGCCAGCTGCGGCAGGCCGGCTACAAGGGTTCGATCATGGTCGGTGACGGATCGGTGTCGCCGAAGCTGGTCGAGATCGCCGGCGGCGAGGCGGCCGAGGGCGTTTACGCCACCATGACCCAGACGCCCGACACCCTGGAGGGTGCGAAGGACTGGATCGAGGCGTACAAGAAGAAGTTCAACGCCGAGCCCGGACCGTACTCCAATCAGGCCTACGACGCGGTCCGGCTGGCGGCCGAGGCGGTGGGCAGGGCGGGCGGCACCGACGGCGCGAAAGTGATCGCCGCGCTGGAGGCGATCGACGGGTTCCCCATGTTCTCCGGGCCGCTGAAGTTCACGCCGGAGCACACGCTGGCCGGCGGCGGATTCCAGATCCTCGTGGTGAAGGACGGCGCCTTCACCCTGCAGGATTCGCTGTCATGACGCAGCTCGTCTGGAACGGTCTGTTCGTCGGCTCGTTCTACGCCCTGGTGGCGTTGGGCTACAGCATGGTGTACGGGATCATCAAGCTGCTCAACTTCGCCCACGGCGACCTGTACATGCTGGGCGCGTTCACCGGTTTCGCGGTCCTCGGCGCGGTCGGGGGCGTACCCGCCTCGGGGGGGCTGGTGGCGCTGCTGGCCGTGCTGCTGGTGACCATGGTCGCCTCCGGCCTGGCCGGGGTGGCGCTGGAACGCATCGCCTACCGGCCGCTGCGCCGGGCGCCCCGGCTGTCCCTGCTGATCACCGCGGTCGGCGCGTCCTTCGCGTTGGAGTATGGGATGCGCGCGGTGGCCGGAGCCGAGCCGCAGGTGTACCCGGTGCGGCTGGGCGGCACGGCGATCGAGGTGTTCGGCGCCCGGCTCACCCTGCAGCAGCTGGTGCTGGTGGGGGCGGCCGTAGCGCTGATGGCCGGGCTGAACCTGCTGGTCACCCGCACCCGCGAGGGCCGGGCCATGCGGGCCATCGCGCTGGATCCGCGGACCAGCTCGCTGATGGGCATCGACGTGGACGCGGTGATCTCCCGCACCTTCTTCCTCGGCTCGGCGCTGGCCGGAGCGGCGGGCGTGATGGCCGGTGCCTACTACGGGAAGATCGACTTTCTGATGGGGTTTCTGATCGGGTTGAAGGCATTCACCGCCGCGGTGATCGGCGGAATCGGCAACATCCCCGGCACCATGCTGGGCGGTCTGCTGCTGGGCCTGCTGGAGTCGTTCGGCACCTTCTGGCTCGGAGGCGAGTGGCGGGACGTGTTCACGTTCGGGGTGCTGATCCTTTTTCTGACGGTGCGGCCGACCGGGCTGCTCGGTGAACGCGTCACGGAGCGAGTATGACGACGGCCGACCAGAGCAAAACCGGGACCGAGCCGCGCCTCCTGGGGGCGGGCAAGACCCCCAGCCGTGCCTCGAAGCTGCTGGGCAACAATCGGGTCGGGCTGGCCGGCCTGCTGATCGCGCTGGCGGCGCCGTTCGTGAACGCCAGCCCGTACGGGCTGGCCTTGATGACCAGCGCGGCGATCTTCGTGATGCTGGCGGCCGGGCTGAACATCGTGGTCGGCTCCTGCGGGCTGCTGGATCTGGGTTATGTCGCCTTCTTCGCCGTCGGCGCCTACACCAGCGGCGTGCTGGCCACCCGACTCGATCTGCCGCTGGTGGCCAGCGTGCCGGTGGTGTTGGTGGTCACCGTGATCGCCGGCATCGTCGTCGGCGCCCCGACACTGCGGCTGCGCAGCGACTACCTGGCCATCGTGACGCTGGGCTTCGGCGAGATCATCCGCATTTCTGCCAACAACCTCGATATCACCGGCGGCCCGTCCGGCATCTACGGTATCCCGCCGCTGACCACCAGCCCGGTGGTCTTCTACTACCTGACTGTGGCCGTGGTCGCCCTGGCCGTGCTCGGCGCGGCCCGGCTCAGCCGCTCCCGCCTGGGGCGCGCCTGGCGGTTCGTCCGCGAGGACGAGGACGCCGCCGAGGCCATGGGCGTGCACACCTACCGCGTCAAGCTGGCCGCCTACATCGTCGGCGCAGTCTGGGGCGGCCTTGCCGGCGTACTGTTCGCCTCCCAGATGTCGGCCATCTCCCCCAGCAGCTTCACCTTCCTGCAATCAGCGCTGGTGCTCATGGCCGTGGTCCTGGGCGGCATGGGCTCGATCCCAGGCGTCGTCGTCGGTGCCATCGTGATCAGCCTGCTCCCGGAGATCCTGCGCGACCTGGCCGACTACCGCTTCTTCCTGTTCGGCGTCCTGCTCATCGTCTTCATGCTGGCACGCCCCCAGGGCTTGTGGCCGGCCCGATCCAAGGAGACGCTCAAATGACCCTGCTGCGCATCGAGGATCTCCGCCTGTCCTTCGGCGGGCTGCTGGCCATCGACGGGCTGTGCTTCTCCGTCGGCCAGGCCGAGATCGTCTCGGTCATCGGCCCCAACGGAGCCGGCAAGACCTCTGCCTTCAACTGCGTCACCGGCTTCTACCGGCCTGCCAGCGGCCAGATCACGTTGCGCGGCAAGAGCCTGAGCGGTCTTCGCCCCTCGGCCATCGCCAGCCTGGGCATCGCGCGCACCTTCCAGAACCTGCGGCTGTTCGGCGAACTGTCGGTGCTGGACAACGTGCGCGCCGGCACCCACCTGTGGCTGCGGCAGAACATCTTCGACGCCCTGCTGCACACCCCCCGCTACCGCCGCTCCGAGCGCGAATGCACCCAAGCCGCCCACCACTGGCTCGACTTCGTCGGCCTGCGCGGTGACCGCTACGGCGCCGCCCGCAACCTGCCCTACGGCGAGCAGCGGCGCGCCGAGATCGCCCGAGCGCTGGCCCGCCGCCCCGACCTGCTCCTGCTGGACGAGCCCGCCGCCGGGCTCAACCACGGAGAGAAGGCCGAGATGCTCGACCTCATCCGCCGCATCCAGGCCCTGGGCGTCGCCATCATGCTCATCGAACACGACATGGGCCTGGTCATGGAGGTCTCTGAGCGCGTCGTCGTGCTCAACTTCGGCCGCGAGATCGCCGACGGCCGCCCCGAGGACATCCGGCGCGACCCAGCTGTCATCGAGGCCTACCTGGGGAGCGACGCCCATGCTTGACATCCACGGCCTCGACGTCCACTACGACGGCGTGCACGCCCTGCGGGGCCTGTCCGTGACCGTCGAGCAGGGCGAGATCGTTGCCCTGCTCGGCAACAACGGAGCGGGCAAGACCACCACCCTGTCCGCGATCTCCGGACTCGTGCGTCCCAGCGACGGCACCGTCGTCTTCGACGGCCAAGAGATCACCCGTGACAAACCCCACACCATCACCGCACGCGGGCTGGTGCACGTCCCCGAAGGCCGCCGCGTCTTCTCCACTCTCACCATCCACGAGAACCTGCAACTCGGCGGCTACCTGGTGCGCGACCAGGCCGAGATCCGCAAACGCATCGCCCACGTCTACGAGTTGCTGCCCCGTCTCGCCGAACGCCGCAACCAGCAAGGAGGCACCCTCTCAGGCGGCGAACAGCAGATGCTCGCCATCGGCCGCGCCCTCGTCACCGGCCCTCGACTACTCCTTCTCGACGAGCCCTCCATGGGACTGGCTCCACTCGCGGTCACCTCCGTCATGCGGCTCATCGCACAGATCAACGCTGGCGGCACTTCCGTCCTCCTCGTCGAGCAGAACGCCACCGCCGCCCTCGAGATCGCGCATCGCGGGTATGTCATCGAGAACGGCGTCCGCATTCTCGAGGGCCACTCCGGCGAATTGCGCGCAGACCCCAGAGTTGCCGACGCCTACCTGGGCGGCATGACACATGAGCCCAACTAACGTAGCGTTAGCCCATGGAGCTGGATTCAGGGACACTGACAAAGCTTCGAGCCTTCGAGGCGGTCGGGCGTCATCTTAGTTTCGCTAAGGCAGCTCAGGAGCTTTACGTAACCCCGGCCGCGCTCAGCCACCATGTGCGTCATCTGGAGGAGGAGCTCGGAGTTCCGCTCATCACGCGCCTGCACCGGCGCATCGAGCTCTCCCCCAGCGGGATGAAGCTCCTCCCCGAGTGCTCGCAGGCGCTCCAGATCCTCAGCCGCGCGGTTCGAGAGGTCAAACGGACCGACCAGCAGGAGACTCTCACGGTCAGCGTCGCCCCGTACTTCTCGGCGAGGTGGCTGACCCCACGGCTGGGCCGATTCTGGGCACATCACCCGGACATCGACCTGCGGCTGCACCACGCCTACCAGCCGGCCGACTTCTTCACCGACAACCTGGACGCGGGGATCAACTGGTGTCCGGGCGACTGGCCCAACGCCGAGAGCACGCTGGTGCTGCACGGCCGGCTCACGATCGTGTGCAGCCGCGCCTTCCTCAAGCAGTTGCCTCCCGACCCCTCCCCCCACGATCTGCTCGGCCACAGGCTCATGTTCGAGTTCAGCATCGAGCATCTGATCCGCTGGTTCGAAGCCTCCGGCGTAAAGCTTCCCGAACCGCCCAAAGCCGACCAGGTAGACGACTCCCACACGCTGCGCAGGCTCGCCCTGGACGGCCACGGCGCCGCCCTGTTCTTCTCTGGTCTGATTCAGGAGGACCTCCGGACCGGCCAACTCGTCCGCCCGTTCGACGTCGAGATCGATCCGGGCAGCGCGTACTACCTGACCAGGCCGAAGGACCGGCCGGTCGGGCGACGACTGAAGCTCTTCACCACATGGCTGATGAGCGAGATCGCCACGAGCCCCTACGTGTGATCGCGGCCGCGATCGCTGCTCTACAGTGTGGCAACCATGGAGGCACCTCACGTTCTTCCCCTTCGCCTGGCGCTCGCCTAGCACGCTGTAGGCAGGAGCGCGAACGCGTACGGGACTTCCGCCGTCTGCTCGCGCTGGACTGGATTCCCCATGCTCGGCCCGAGTGGGCCGTTCGCTGCCCGCAATCCCGCAGAGACTCTGGAACGGTAGGCCCGGCGGGTCCTTCACTTGCTTACCTGACGCCTACCCGGGCAGCTATGAATCGAGCCTTGCGGTGATGGCCGGCCAATGCCCACGAGAAGTCCAAACCCCAGCCCCGGTAGTCAGCCCACGCGCGCTGATCGTCACAGATCCGGGCGGTGTCCTCCACGAGTACTCACATGCCGCTTGACCTGCACGGATGGAATTTTCGGCAGGCGCAGTGCCGCAGGTGACGTTCGTTCCAGAGCAGACATCGATCCAGAGGCTCACGGCGGCACCACCGCACCCGGGGTCTGCGCCACAAACGGGCCGAGAGGATCACCGCGAGAAGCAGCGGATCCTTTATCTGCTGGTCACGGACGACCTGGCGGGCAAGGCGAGTGGACTTGGGCGAGGCTTGACCGCGCATCAGGCAACCCCTGGCCAGCGATGCCGCCCAGGCCTTCTGGCTTGATCTTCGGATGGTCATCTCCGGGGTCTGAACTGACGGCGGCCGTCTAAACGATCTACCGCGATACACAGTCCGTACACAAGAGCAATCGCCGAGCAACCGATCATGATCAACAACGAGCCCAGAGGTCGGCGAGGACCGAGAAAGCCCAGGTCGGGCGCGGTGTTGGAGAGTAGGGCGGGTGGGACTTGAACCCACGACCCACGGATTATGAGTGGGTTCGATCAATGTCACCCAGTGCCGCGGAGTGCTGTTTCCTGTCGCCTTAGCATCGATTCTTCCCACCGTCATGCCGGGAAGTGGCGATAGCTGCCGTGCCGTGTCGCGGGCACAGGAGCAACCACCGAGCAACCATGCGTGCTTGACCATCGCCACTATGTGCTATTTGTCCCCTACCTTGGCACGGCTTTACAGGGCCAGGATGTCGCGACAAAGGCCCCAGCCCCAGCGCAGACCGAATGCGTACGAGCAGCCACCGAGCAGTCATCGGCCGGCGATGTACGTCCCGAGCGATCCCCACCGGTGACCATTTCACGCCTCGGCAGCCCCTGGCGGGTGTGCCCTTCGAGGGCCTCTTGCCGGGGACTGCCACACCGATACCGGGTCGAGAGTGTTGAGCCTTTCTGAAGGTCACGCTCGAACGACCTGGCGATTTACGCAAACCCCGGTATTGTCGATGAGGGGTTTCCGGCAGGCACCGGATTGTTCGATTGTCCGGAGACCTTGAGGCATCGCTTGCGGACAAACACCAAGGTCGGTCAGGGTGAGCTCGGATAGGCCACCACAAAGTTTGGGTGGTTGATATCTCAGCCCATTCCACAGGACGGACACGTCGATCGACAGGAGAAATCGTTGAAACGTAAGCTCGCACTGACATTGGCGGCCGCCGCCGGCATGATTCTCATGTCCACGCCCTCCGCATTCGCTGAGAACAACCAATCCTCCGAGCCTCCGTCAGTAAAGGCGTCTTATGACTGCTACGGATTCCACGAGGTCAACGGCGGCCACGGATGGGAGGGTGGATGCTCGGTCGGTTCCGGAGAAATCCGTACGGTCACGTACTGCACTGATGGATCCAATCGCCTTGGCGGATGGATCTACGCGCGACCGAATCCCTGGTTCGTGCACGGCGACTGCGGCTCGGGCGCCTTCGTGAGGTGGCCTATTCACATCGAGACGAGAGGCTGACGTAACCAGAATGTGCGCACGGGCATAAGCGCACGATGATCTGCCGCACGAGGAGAGGACTGGTTCCGCCAAACGGATCAGCCTCCCTCGTGCGGCCTCCGTAAGAGGATTGCCGCCGTCAGTGAACGCCGGCAGCGCCGCAGGGCAGCCGGACGGCTACGCCGGGAAAATGTTGGCGCCACTGCTCTCGGCTGAGCGGGGGACTAGCTGTCTGGCACACCCGTCGAGCGACCTCTTGCGGATCGACCGCCCACACCAACGCGCTGCCGTCCTGGCTGCCGCTGATCAGAGTGCGGCCGTGGGGCATGAAGGAGAGGGTGTCCACCGCGTTGCGATGCCCGGTCAACGTCGCGTAGTGCTTCGGCGCCGACGGTTCGCGGAGATCCCACAGTCGCACGGTGTGATCGGCTCCGGCAGAGGCCAAGAGTTGCCCGTCCATACTGAATGCGACGGCGTAGACAGTGTTCACGTGTCCGGTCAAGGTTGCCATGCGCCTGGGTCGTACTGGATTGCTGATGTCCCACACCCACACGGTGCGGTCCGCGGAGGCTGTGGCCAACCGGCGCCCATCGAGGCTGAGAGCGACCGACTTGACGGCATCGGCGTGCCCTCCAAGGACCGCAATGAGGTGAGGCCGGCGGGGATCGGCGACATTCCAGAGCCGGGCGGTTCGATCGGCGGAAGCGGTGACGGTCAGACCCCGGTGGACAAGAGCCGCGTTGATGGCATCGGTGTGGCCGGTCAATGTAGACAGAGGGGTGGGACGGTGGATGTCGCTCGCGTCCCACAGACGAGCCACCCGATCGGTGCCGGCTGTGACAAGGAGGTCGCGTCCTCCGTCATGTTCGAACGAAGCAGCGTTGACCGCGTCGTTGTGCCGACGCAGGATCGCGCCAGGCCTGGGATGGAGCGGATCGGTGACGTCCCAAAGGCGTACCGTGCGATCGGCAGAGGCTGATGCGAGGATGGTGCCGCTGTGGTTGAAGGCCACACTGTTGACGGCATCGCTGTGCCCGGCCAGGGCCGCGATGGCGCGGTATCCGCTGGAGCGCGCCAGAGACCACAGTCGTATGGTGCGGTCATAGCTGGCCGTGGCGGCCACGCGACCATCCGGCTGCAGTGCGATCCCGTAGACGGAGTCCGAGTGCCCGCGCAGCCCGAAACCGGACAGATCCCACAGCCGTGCGGTGCTGTCGTCGCTGGAGGTGGCGACGAACCGGCCATCCGGGCTGAAGTCAACGGAAACGACCGCGTTGGTATGGCCTGTCATGACGGTGGATTCCCCGAGACGTCTCCCGTTGTCAATCGGCCACAACCGCAGGCTGCCATCCGCCCCCGCGGTGGCCAGCCGTGCTCCGTCGGGGCTGAACCGCATGGCCCGGATGGTGTCGGTGTGGCCTCGCTGAAGCGCGGCGCGGCGCGGGCGACGCGGATCGGTGACATCCCACAATCGCACCACGCGGTCCTGACCGCCGGTCGCCAGCAGATTCCCAGAGGGTGCGAAGGCCGCCGTGACCGGACCACCCGCTCGCGGCAAAACGGCGAGCGCGCGAGGCCGCGAGCGATAGCCGACGTCCCAGAGGCGCACCGTCCCTGTCCAGTCGGCCGTCACGAGATTCTGGCCGCGGGGGTCAAACACGACGGAGACGACCGTGTCACGGTGACCCCGCAGCGTCGCAATCGGCTTGGGGCGACCGATCCGGGACGGATCCCACAAGCGGATGGTGCGGTCGGTGCTGCCGGTCGCCAGAAGCCGGCCATCGGCAGAGAAGGCCGCCGTGTTGACGTCGCTGCCATGCCCTGTGAGCGTTGCCATGGAGCGAGGCGCCGTTGGTCGCGTGATGTCCCACAGCACGACCTGGTCATCCCAGCCTGTCGTGGCCAGCGTGCGACCGTTGGGTGAGAAGGCGACCGAAGCCACATTGCCGGTATGTCCCCGCAGGGTGCTCACCATACGCGGACGATGGGGGTCTGCCGTATCCCACAGCTTGGCGGTCCCGTCCCGGGACGCCGTCGCTGCCAGCGCACCACCAGGACCGAACGCGATCGTATTGACGTGATCGTGATGGTCCGTCAGTCGCACGGCGTACGGCTGCGCGAACGTACTTAGGAGACCGCTGCGGGCCTCGACTGTGGGCGCCAGGTGATACGCCGCCAGGCTCATCTGGGCGGAAAGTGCCGGGTCGGTCTCCCGCAGGGCGACCGCCTGGGCCGCGACGTTCTGCGATAGGGCCAGGTCACGCTGACGGATCACTTCTTGCTGACCGCGCACGGCGAGCACCGCGCCGATCGTCGCCAGCACGGCAAGAGCGGTCACGACCCCGACCAGGGATCGGGCCATCCATCGGCGTCGCCGATGGGCCGCCACACCTGCGGCGAGGAAGGCCATCTCCCGTTCGTTGAGGTCTTCCGGATGGCTCCGCGCCCAGGCGCGGGCCGCAGCCAACTGCCCACCGCGGTAGAGCGCGCTGCGGTCGTGGCCCGATTCGCGCCAGATTTCGACGGCCTGTGTGATACGACGGTGTGCGCGCAGACTTGCCCGATCATCAATCAACCAGCGGCGCAGCCGAGGCCAGGCGAGGATGACCGCCTCGTGCGCGATGTCGACCGTCTGCTCGTCGAGCACTACCAGGCGGGCACTGGCCAATTCTTCCAGGAGCCGGTCAATGTCACCTGTCGGCGCCAGGCCGCGCAGCTCGCTACGCCCAATGCGGCGCCGAGTGTCGTCCGTGCCTTCGCCCAGAGCGGTCAGCCGTAGAAACACCCCGCGCAGAATGCGCTGCTCGGTAGACGTGCTGTGCGCATACACCCGTTCGGCACTCTGGGCCACGGCTCCGCGCACACCTCCGATGGCGTGGTAGTCGGTCAGACGCAGTTCGTCACCGATATGCCGTAGCCACGTCTGACGCAAGGCGTGGGCCAGCAACGCCAGGCCGCCGGGCTGTTCGGCCGTATCCTGCTGCAGGGCGCCGATCAGCTCCGGTTCGACCGTGAGCCCGGCGACCTCGGGCGGACCGACGATTACGGAGCGCAGCTCGTCGTCGTCCAAGGCACCGAGGGGAATCTGGACCCCCTCACGCAACGCGGCGGCCAGGTGCGGATGCCGGGAGCAGTGACTGTAGAAGTCCGCACGGACCACGATGAGCAGCCGGACTCGGTCATCGCCCATCCTCGCGGCATCGGCGAGCAGGGTTAGGAAGGCGCCACGTACCGCCGGTGGGGCATCCATGGTGAAGACCTCTTCGAACTGGTCGATCACCAACAGCGCGCGGGTCTGCGGCGGCTGGCGAACTACCCACCTGGACAGGGCCAGGTGCAGTGCCTCCTGATCAGCCGCGAACTCATCTCTGAACGCGTCAGCGTCGGCGCCCGTCAGCGCGGCGACTGCGGCCACGAGTTCGTCCAGTGGACAGGCGCCGGGTGTGATGACCACGTGGTGCCACGCAGCGTCGAGGCGAGGCAGCAATCCCGCGTGGACGAGGGAGGACTTGCCGGTGCCAGAGGCGCCGAACAACGCGATCAGGCCGCTCGCTCCGATCCCCGTCACCAGACGCGTCAATTGCTTCACGGACTCGTCGCGGCCGAAGAAGTACGCGGCATCCTCCGTCCCGAAGGGGGTCAACCCAGGGTAGGGGCATTTGTTCGGATCCGGATGTGCCAAGGGAGCCTCTGGGTTCGCGGCTGACGTGTCCGGCTGGACGAGCTCCGCCACCGCACGCCACCGCGTTGTCCACTCTTCTCTGTCGCCTCCACACGCCCTGGCCAGTGCAACGGCGACTTCAAGGGTCGGCAGCCGGTTCCCCTTTGCCGCCTCGGCCAGGGTGCTCGGCGCGTAGTGGGCTCGTCTGGCCAAGACTCGGTAGCTGGGTGAACCCGCCTCCGCACGTAACTGCCGTAATTCCCAGGCGAATTGCGCCACTGGCCCCGAACCCGGGTCCAAAGGGCCTTCCGGTCTCCCTGCCCTGCGTTCGCGTGCGCTCCTTGCTCTCCCCGTCACGCCAAGCCTCGCCTCCCCCGCCCCAAGCAGAGTCCGGTCGAATCTCGTCTATCAGGATGCCGAACCATCGAATGTGCGCCGTCCGCCCTTCGGCGATCCTATGTCGCTGGTGTCAGCTTGCAGGAGGACTGCACGAATTGATCGATTGTCCGGAGTTCGCTTCCGAGCTTCAGGACAAACCCTGGCGCGCCCAGGCTGGAGGGGCTGCCTGCCGAGACAGAGGAGAAGACCACCACTATGCGAACGAGTGTCTCTAGAGTGCTTCTTGCCCTGGCCGCCGCACTCACCGTGCTGGGCGTGACGCTTGGAGGGCCGACTGCTGCCGCCCAGCCCTTGTCACCTGATATCTCACAGGTCTGTACCCCGGAGGCTTCGGTCTGCTATGGAATCCGGGGCGACGCCACGCAGGGCTACCGGTTCTGGTTCACCATTCAGCCACCACCGGTGGACAGAAGATTCACCTTCACGGTCAACGGCGTGCGGACTGACGGGAGCCTCCGCCTCATCTCGCAGCCAACCAGGTTGGGGGGTGAGTTCACTCCGGCCGTCGCCCTCATCGTCGGCGACAGGGTCTGCATGTACATCGGCACGGCCCAGGAGGGCTATTGCGGCACCGTCATCTGACGAATGCCGCAAATCCGCCACCGGACCATGGGGCGGGGCCTGGCTCCTCGCCCCCTGCACGATTTCCAGCGCCTCCTCACCAACTGGTCTGCCGGCCCTGCCCGGCGCGGACCGCATGCACCTCGGCAACTTCCCCGCCGTGTGGCCCGGCTGGGCCTCACCTCCGGGTCGGGTAGGACCGCCACATTGCTGCGGCGGTCCCCCTGAGAACCGTGCGTGCGATTCGTCACCGCACACGGCTCAGGCAAGCCGCGAGGGCAAGCCGGCGGATTGAAGCGAACTGAGGCTCTGGCCGTCGGGTCGAGTTCGGTCCGGCCGGCGGTGAGCGTGTATGAGACGGACTTGATGATCCAGCGTGTCGCCTTCGGCGGTTGCGATCGCGTGTTTCGTGATCGCTTTGCGGGTGGCGGCCAGCCATCGTTCCCATTCGATGGGGATGTCGGCTGGTGATCGGCGTGGAGAAGGTAGTCCCCGCAGAGTGGGCAGCGGCCCTGCTGGGCTTGAAGCAGCCGGAGCGTGGACCGCCCCATCGGGGACTGACTGGACACACCTGCTGTTTTTTCGCCGCAGACCCCCGCCAACGAGATCGATGGCGAGGGCCTCGGCTGTCGCGTCGCCTCATTCGCGCTAGTTCAGAGAAGATGGTGCCGGCGTTGACGAATCCGGTGTCGTAGGCGATGCCTTGGGCTCGTCGCCGTCGAGGCGCATCCCCGTCGTCGCCGACGTGCGCCGTGACCGCTGTGTCGTACGTGATTCAGTCGGGGATGACGACGTTGCCGTTGAGGGTCATCCCGCCGTCGACGACGAGTTCGTGACCGGTGACGTACGCGGCCTCGTCGGAGGCGAGGAAGACGGCGGCCGCGACGATGTCCTCGGGCACGCCGACCCGGCCGACGGGGATGCGCCTCTCGTAGGCACGCCGTACCGGCGGGGTGTACGCGGCGGCGCTCAGTGGTGTCTCGATGGCGCCGGGGGCGATCGCGTTGACGGTTATGCCCTCGCCTGCGACCTCGACCGCGAGGGATTTGGTGAGGGCCACCACCCCGCCCTTGGCGGTGACGTAGGCGGTCATCGTGCTGGCGGGCTGGATGTCGGTGATGGAGGAGATGTTGATGATGCGTCCGCCGCCCTGCCGCCGCATGCGTGCCACCGCGGCTCGGCAGCCGTGGTAGTAGCCGTGCAGGTTGGATTCGAGGAGCGCGCGCCAGTCGTGCACCGGCACGTCGAGGAAGGGGCCCATGATCAATCGGGCGGCGTTGTTCACCCAGATGTCGATCCCGCCCCACGCCTCCTCGACTCGGGCGGCGAACTCCTCCACCTGGCCGGGATCGGCGACGTCACCCGACAGGAACAGCGCGCGGCGGCCCGCGGCTTCGACGTCGGCCGCGCCCTCGGGCGCCGTCAGGGAGAGACCGGCGACGTCGGCGCCCGCCCGCGCCAGGCCCGCGGCGATGGCCCGGCCAATGCCGCTGGAGGCGCCGGTGACGACGGCGCGTTTGCCACTCAGGTCGAACATGCTCAGGAGACTCCTCGGATGTGCTTGACATTGACCTGGACGCCGCGGGAGGTGTCGGGTGCTTCGCCGGCCACGACGACCTTGAGCTCGTGGCGGCCTGGTGGGAGCCCGTTTGCGCGCCAGAGAAACGCCGGCAGTTCGGACCCGGCGAGCTGGGTGACCCGTTCGACGAAGCTCCCGTCGATGAACACGTCGGCGAAACCGGCGATCGGCGACCGGTAGCCGGCCCACAGCACGCCGGTGCCCTCGAATTCTGCCCGGAAGTACGCGCCGGGCGCTTCGGACGCCGCGTACGTGCGCCGCCGGGTCAGCGTGAACACCTGAGCGTCGACCTGCTCCCAGGGCCCGTCATATTCAAGATCTTGGTACGGCACGCGACCCCGCTCGTCATCGAAATGCATCGCGTAGGGAACGTCCGGCTCGACCGCGAAATAGGGCACCAACCCGACAGCGCGGCCATCCGCCGTGGTACCGGTGAACGAGAGCCCCGTCGTACGACTGAGCGAGCTCGCGACCGCGGCCACGTCCCCCAGTCCCAGCCTCGGTGAGTCCCCCGGTCGAGGCTCGACCAGCACGACCGGGCCGTAGCGCAGCGCCACCGGCCCCGCGTCGTAATCAGGCTCGACGGGCAGCACGTCAAGACACATCGGGAGGGTGAGCATGACCAGGTCACCGTCGTGCCACACACGATCGAGTACGGCCCAGCCGTCCCGAAACAGCGGCTGAACGGGATTGCCGTTGACGGTCAGGACGGCGGGTCCGGCCAGCCAGCCGGGAATCCGGAAGGCGAGGGCACCGCCGGCAGGCTTGTCGAGCGCGACGTCGAACTCCACGTTCTCGCCAGCCGGGAACGCGGTGCGCTGAGTCAACCGCAGCTCCGCGTCGCCCATCCGGCACGTCACCCGCGACGGCAGGTAGAGGCAGACGTACAATCCGTCCGGACTGGTGTAATAGATCTGGTTGACGTACTCCGCCATGTTGATCGGGTTGGTGGCCGAGCAACACGACCATTCCAGCCCCCAGGTCTTGCGCGCGCCGTCGAGACCGTAGTCGGCGAAGTACTGGTTCGCCCGGCCGTCGGCACGGGTCGGCGGAGCGGCGC
Source organism: Nonomuraea antimicrobica (assembly GCF_039536965.1). Classification (NCBI taxonomy): domain Bacteria; kingdom Bacillati; phylum Actinomycetota; class Actinomycetes; order Streptosporangiales; family Streptosporangiaceae; genus Nonomuraea; species Nonomuraea antimicrobica. The sequence goes on from NZ_BAAAZP010000163.1 coordinate 36,301, forward strand.
CGATGCCGTTGTAGATGTTGAGCTCCATCCAGTCGCCGTACCTGGCTTCACCGGTCAGCTCGATGAGGTGTCGGACCAGGCGCATCATGGCCCATGACGGGCAGGAGACCTCGGCGTGCCCGCACTCCGAGTGCACGACCTCGGCGAGTTGCCCCGGTTTGACGAAGGATTCGAGCGGCCCGAACATTCCGGTCGCGTACGTCTGGGTGCCGCGCACGAAGTCGTACCCAGCCACGACGACGTCGAGGAATTTGCGCTCCCCCGTCACCTCGTACCGCGCCGCCGCGCTGTTGAGCGTGTTGAGGTGGCTGTGCGCCTGGTAGAACCGGTGCACCTGGTCCGCGCGGCTCATCAGGTTGTCGGCGTCGAGCAGCGCGTCGTAGAACTCGTCGTAGAAGTACACGTCGGCGAGTTCCCGATACAGCGGATCCCCCGTGACGGTGTACGCGCGCAAAAGATATTCGGGCAGCGTGTACCACTCAAGCGGGCCCATTCCGTTCCACGCGTAGCGGCGGCTGCGGTCGCCGTAGCGCCACATCCACTCGCTGATCCGCCGAAGGATCGGCAGGGCGTCGCCGTGGCCGACGTACTCGTGCAGGTCGAGCAGGCCACAGACGAGTTTGTCGTAGCTGTACTCCTTCGCCCCGGCCCAGGTGGCGTTGAAGAAGTAGCCGTTCTCGTCGATCGTCTCGGCCCAGCCGTCGAGGAGTTCCCGCGCCTTGGTCGCGAAGCGTTCGTCGCCGGTGGCGGCGTAGATTCGGGCGTACAAGGTGAAGAACTGGCCGAGATTGTTGAACAATCCCTCGCCGTACCAGCCGCGCAGGGGGGTTCCCGGCGCGGGGAAGTCGCGCCGGATCCGGAACGGGTAGAGCAGGGCATCGTTGGAGAGCGCGGCGAAGGTGTCGCGCACCTCGTCGAGTTGCGCCCGGTGCGGACTGTCGGCCAGTTCGACGCCACGGAAGTTCAGGGAGTTGAGTACTCTCACCGTCAGGCCCAGTTCAGGATGATCTTGCCCGACTCCTTGGAGACGAACTGCCGGTAGGCGTCCGCGATCCGGTCGGCGTCGAACTCGTGCGTTGTCATCAGGCCGACCGGCAAGCCGTCCTCATAGGCCTGGAACATCGCCGGGTAGTCGTCGTCGGTGTAGTACCAGGTGCCGGTGTAGGTGACCTCCCGGCTGAGCACGGTCGCCCCCGGGTTGATCTGGACCGCGGTGCACCACCCCGACTGCAGCACGGTGCCGGCCGCGTCGACCAGGTCGAAAGCCTGCTGGATGCAGGCGGGGATGCCGGTGCACTCGATGACCGTGCCGGGCGGGGTCCCGATGTCCTCACCTGGCGCGACGACCATGGTCGCGCCGAGCGCGCGCGCCAGCTCGCGGCGGTGCTCCGACGGCTCGATCGCGATCACCTCGGCCCCGGCGCGGGCGCGCACCAGGACGTGGGCCAAGCCGACCGGCCCCAACCCGAGTACCACGACGCGTTCGCCCGGCCGGTGCGGCACCTTGCGCAGCGCGCGGATCGGCACGCCCAGGCCATCCCCGGTGAGCAGCACGGCCTCACCGGCCGAAATGCCGGCGGGCAGCTTGCGCAGGGCCCGGGCCGGGACGACGACGTAGTCGGCGTGCATGCTCTCGTGCACCCTGACGTCGGCGCAGAAGATTTGTTCGCCGCGCCGGCAGAACCGGCAGTCGCCACAACCGGTGACCGCGGAGATCCCGACCCGCTCGCCGATCGCGAACCCGCAGCCGTCCGGCGCGGACTCGACGATGCCGGCGGCCTCGTGGCCCGGGTTCGCCCCGTCGGCCGCGTGCAGTTCGCTGCCGCAGATCCCGCTGGCCTCGATACGGACGAGCGCCTGGCCGGGGCCGGGTTCGGGCGTCGGGACGGTCACCAGTTCGACCGCGTCAGGACTGTGGAATACCAGTGTTCGCATGGTCATATTTTCTGTTCGAGGCGGGACATGCCCTCGGGCGCGTCGGCGATCGCCTCGACGTACCTCATCGCGGCGACGCCGTCGGCGATCGACGGCGAGACGGGGCGGCCGGTCTGCACGGCTTCGACGAAGTCGACGACCTCGCCAGCGTAGCCTTGCAGCCAGAGCGAGTCGGCCTGCTGGTAGGGGATGGCGTACTCCGGATGCCACAGCGTCACGGCGGCCGGATTGACCGGTAGCGTCTGCGCGACCTCGGCGCCCTCGGCCCACCGCCGGTACTCGGTGAGGTTGCGCACGGAGATCAGCTGGTTCGCTCCAGAAAGCTCAATCCATTCTTGTACGTGCGGGTCGTTGGCCGACATGTTCACGATCGCGCTGGCCCCGTCCTCGTACAGGAGGGTGAGCACGCAGGTGTTGCGGCCCTGCGGGTCGCTCCGTTTCAGCACGTACGCCTCGGCCGGGTCGCCGAGCAGGAAGCGGATCAGGTCGATCGCGTGCACGCTCATGATGTGGAGATGGTGGTTCCAGTCGCGTACCCGCCAGTGCGAGTAGTTGACCTTCGCCAGCCGTACACCGCCGAAGTCCGGCTTTCCCGCCTCCTCGCGCGCGAGCCGGTAGGCGGTGGCGAACCGCTTCTGGAAGCCCACCTGCACCTGCCGGTCATGCAGGTCGGCGGCGCGCTGAATCTCCAGCGCCTGCTCAAGTGAGGGTGCCGGTGGCTTCTCGACGAAAACGTGTTTGCCCGCCGCCAGCGCCCGCAGCGTGACCTCGTGCTGCATCGCCGCCGGGCCGACGACGAACACCGCGCGGACGGTGTCGTCGGCGAACACCTCGTCGAGCGAGTCGGTGGCGTTCTCCGCGCCGAAACGGCGGGCGACCGCGCGTGCCTTGTCCAGGCCGCGCGAGTAGGCGTACCCGATCTCGACGGGAGCGTAGCGCAGGCTCGGCCAGATGGCCTGGGTGGCGAACGCGCCGCAGCCGATGAACCCGATTCGCACCGAATCCGTCATGGTCAGCCCCGCGCCAGGCGGCGCGCCGCCTCGATGATGGTCCCCGCGTGGGGAAGCACGGCCGCCTGCAACGCCGGCGAGGCCGGCATCGGCACGTCCCGCGCGCCGACGCGCACCACTGGCGCGGTCAGCAGCCCGGCGTGCCGTTCGGCGATGCGCGCGGCGATCTCGGCGCCGAAGCCGCCGGTCACGGGAGCCTCGTGGGCCACCACCACGCGGCCGCCGGCGGTGGCGACCGCCTCGGCGATCGCCTCCTCGTCGAGCGGGTTGAGCCACCTCAGGTCGAGTACGGTCGCCTCGACGCCCTCCCTCGCGAGTTCGGCGGCGGCGTCCTCGGCCGTCCTGGACATGGCGCCCCAGCTGATGATCGCCACGTCTCCCCCGCGGCAACGCCAGGCCGCGCCCCCGATCGGCGGAGCTTGGTCGAGCGGACGCACCTCGCCTTTGGTGTTGTAGAGGCCGCGCGCCTCGATGATGACCGTGGGGTCGGGATCGTTGATGGCGGCGCGCAACATGCTGTAGGCGTCGTCGGCGTGCGCGGGCAGGCCGACCCGGAGACCGGGGATGTGCGCCAGCAGCGCCTCGACGCACTGCGAATGCTGGGCGCACGAGCCGGGCGTCGCGCCCTGCTGGGTACGCACGACGATGGGCACCGAGCGGGTCCCGCGCGAAATGTAGCGAATGTTGGCGGCCTGGTTCACGAGCTGGTCGAGGGCGACGAACAGGAAGTCGGCCCACATGATCTCAACCACCGGGCGAATTCCCTCGATTGCCGCGCCGACGGCCGAACCGAGGATCGCGCTCTCGGAGATGGGGGTGTCGAAGACCCGGTGCGCCCCGAACTCCTTCTGCAGCTGACGCGTGGCGCCGAATATCCCACCGGCGTGGCCGACGTCCTCGCCGTAGAGCAGCGTCTCCGGCCGAGCGGCGAGCTCGGCGCGCAGCGCCTCGTTGACCCCGCGCCAGTAGGGCATCGTGCGCGTCTCAGCGCCTTCTCGCGCGGGGGTGGCGCGCCCCGGCAGCGCCATCACGTGGTCCCGCGCGGTCGCCGGGTCCGGTTCCGGCATGGCCAGCACGCGCGCGATGACATGGTCCAGCTCGGCTTCGGCCGCGCCTTCGAGCGCGGTGATCTCGGCTTCCCCGACGCCCTCGGCCAGCAGCCGGGCGCGGAGTTTGGGCAGCGGGTCGAGCGCTCGGGACAGCTCCTTGTCACCCTCCGTGCGGTAGTGCTCGATGTCCCGGTTGTAGTGCGCCATGAGCCGTACCGTCTTGGCCTCGATGAGCGTCGGGCCACCGCCGGCGCGAGCCCGCTCGGCCGCCTCGGTGACGGCCGCGGCGACGGCGAACGGGTCGTTTCCGTCGATGGTGACGCCAGGGATGCCGTACCCGGCGGCTCGCTCGGCGAGGTTCTCCACCCGGGCCGTCAACGCGATTGGGGTCATCTCCGACCAGGCGTTGTTCTCCACCACGAAGATCACCGGAAGGTCGCGCACGGCCGCGAAGTTGATTCCTTCGTGGGTCGCGCCCTGGTTCATCGCCCCGTCGCCGACGCTCACCACGCAGACCCGCTCGTTGCCGGCAGCCTGCGCGGCCATCGCGACACCCGCCCCGATGGGGATGCCGGCGCCGACGATCGAGTTCTCGCCGATGAAGCCGCGCTCCGGATCCATCAGGTACGGACTCCCGGCCCGCCCTCCGTTGACGCCTCCGGCACGGTGCGCGACCTCGCCGAGCAGTTCCTCCAGCGGGATGCCCCACTCGATCGCCCAGCCGTGCCCCCGGTAGGTCGCGACCACGCGGTCGTCCTCGCGCAACGCGGCCCGGGCGCCGACCGGAATCGCCTCCTGCCCGCCGCAGAAGTGCATGGAACCGGCGATCGTGTCGGCGCCAAGGGCCAGACAACGCTGCTCGAACGATCGAATGACGTACATCCGGCGATAGGCGTCAAGGGTCGTGATCGCCGACAGCGGCGAGACCGATGTATCCGTCATGTGAAAGCTCCCGTCAGCGGTGATCGATAGAGACGCCTTGACACGCTCTGCACTATCCCTATCATACTTTCACATTACAAGTACAACTATCTTATTATGAAAGTAAACGATGATCAGCGAAGATCGTTCCTTCTCCCGACGCGCAGCCCTGGCCGGCACGCTCGCCACCGTCGCGATGCAGGGCGCGGTGCCCAAAGCCGCACAGGCCGCGCGTCGGCGCCCCAACCCCACGGGCCTGCGCGGGCTCGGCATCGTCTACGACACCGGCATCTTCAGCGCCGGCCGATCGGTGCGCAGCACCCACGAGCCGTTCGACGCGAAGGTCGTCAAGCGCGACATGAAGGCCATCGCCGACGATCTGCACTGCACCGCCGTCAGGATCGTCGGCGGGGACCCCGGCCGGATCGACACGGCCGCCCGGCTGGCGGCCCACCAGGGCCTCGAGGTCTGGGTCTCCCCGTTCACCGTCGATCTGACCCAGGCGGAGCAGATCGAGCTGCTCGGCGACTGCGCCGTGCGAGCGGAACGGCTGCGCCGCGACGGGGCCGACGCCGTCTTCGTCGCCGGCGCGGAGATCAGCCTGTTTACCAAGGGTTTCCTCCCCGGCGAGACGATCTTCGATCGGCTCGCGTTCATCACAACGCCTGGACCGGACTTCATCGAGGCGATCCGCGCCCTCCCCGGCAAGATCAACGCGTTCTTCGCGCAGGCCGTCCCCTCGGTACGGCGACGATTCCTCGGCCCGGTCACGTACGCGGCGATCGACAGTCTGGAGCGCGTCGACTGGGCGCCCTTCGACATGATCACCAACGACACCTACCGGGACGCCCAGTCCGCGGCCACGTTCCCCGACCAGATCCGGGCGTTCGTGGCCCGCGGCACGGCCCTCGGCAAACCGGCGGTGATCACCGAGTCCGGCTGCGTCAGCTACGACGGCGGGTCCGACCTCGGCGGGCGGGGCGACACCATCGTCGAGTACGACAACGCGGCCAACACCGCGCTGCGCCTGACGCAGACCGTGACCCGCGACGAAGCCGAACAGGCCCAGACCATCGAGGAACTGGTCAAAACTTACGACCAGACCGGCGTGCACACCGCGTTCGTCCAGACCTTCGCGATGCGGCACCTGCCGTACCGCGAGCACGCCGAGCCGACCCAGGACCTCGACCGCGCCAGCTTCGGCATCGTCCGGCCGCTGGAGCACGGGCACGGCTGGCGCGGCCACACCTGGGAACCCAAGGAGGCGTACTTCCGGCTCGGCGCGCTCTACCAGCGGCTGCGGCGGAGCTGAGCGCCTCAGAAGACGAAGGCCGGACGGCCGCTCACTCCCACGTCAACGGCGAAGACGGCCCCGGCGTGCTGGGCGTGGCGCTCCCAGAACGTGATTCCGGCGCTGGCCGAAGTGATGTACAGGGTGCCAAGGTCCGGGCCGCCGAAACAGCAGGAGGTCACCAAGTTCGCCGGGACGGTCACCACGCCGGTGAGGTCACCGTTGGGTGCGTAACGGTGCACGGCGCCGGCGTGGAACACCGCGACCCAGATCGACCCCTCCGCGTCCACGCAGAGTCCGTCCGGAAGCCCCTCCGGCACGTCGATCAGCGGACGGCGGTTGGTCGCGGTTCCGGCCTCGGGGTCGAAGTCGAACGCGTCGATGGCGTGGGTGGCGGAGTCGGTGTAGTACATCATGCGGTCGTCGGGCGACCAGCCCACGCCGTTCGAGGTGGTGACCGTGTCGATGAAGGTGGTCACCGTTCCGTCGGGGGCCAGCCGGTAGGCGCCGCCTCTGCCCGGTTCGCTGATCCGGTGCATCGATCCGCCCCAGAACGCGCCGTCCGGGCCGACTTGGCAGTCGTTCATGCGTACGCCTTCGGGCAGTTCCAGGTCCGAGAAGGCCCGTGGCCGAGCGCTTCCCGCGTCGAGCAGGCCGAAGCCGCCGGACGTGCCGAGCACATAACCGGATTCGCCGCGCAGCCCCACCGCGCCGATCATCTGGCCGAGGCCGCGTACGGTGGTGCGTCCGGCCTGATCCGCCGCGTACAACTCACCGGCGTGGATGTCGAGGAACAGCAGCTCCTGGCTACGGTAATCCCACACCGGACCCTCACCGAGTTCGAGCTGCAGGTCGAGCCAGGGCTCGGCCGCCCACCGCGCGACGCTCATCTCGCCGCCGCCAGCAGTTCCATCGAACGCCGGTCGGGAAAGTCCATGAACCAGCAGATCACCTCGTCGATGCCGAGCTCGGCGTAGGAGGCCAGCTTCCCGGCGACCTCGTCGGGAGTGCCGATGACGAACTCCTCGCGTAGCTGGTCGAACGACTTGGCCTCGCCCAGGTGCGGGTTGCCCTCCTTGACGAACTCGATGACGTCGGCCATGGCGCTGCCACTCGGATGCCGTTTGGCCAAGTCGTCGAAGCGGGCGAAGAGCGCGTCGCTCTCCGCGCGGTCCTCGTAGATCAGCACCTGCGTCTCCAGGGTCTTGCGCAGGGTCTTCGGGTCCCGCCCGCGGTCGAGGCAGGCCCGATCCACCCGCGCGATCTTTTCTCGCAGTACGTCGAGTCCCGCCGGCATCGAGTTCCAGACGTCGGCGCGGCGGGCGATCAGGTCGAGGGTGGCGTCGTCGAACGCCTCGCCGATCCAGATGCGCGGGCCCGCGGGGTCGGTCGGCTTGGGCGCGCAGATGGCGTCGTCGATCTCGAAGAACCGGTTGTGCACGGCCGGGCTGTCGCTGGTCCACATCTCCCGCATGACGTCGAGCGTGGCGTCCAGCCGGGCGACCCGCTCGGCCCGATCGGGTTCCCAGTCGAACCCGTACGCGGTGTGCTCTCGCTCACGCCAGCCCGGGTCGATGAACAGCTCGAAGCGCCCGCCGGAGAGGAAGTCGAGCGTCGCGATCATCTTGGCGGCGAGCGGGGCGTGCCGGAAGCCGTCACCGAGATGGATGGGCCCGAGCCGGATGGTCGAGGTGGCCCCGGCCAGGAAGGCCAGCGTCGTCCACCCTTCCAGGATCGCGCCGTCCCGCCCGAGGAACATGTGGTCGGCCACCCAGAGCGAGTCGTACCCGAGCCGTTCCGCCTCGCGCACGGCATCGAGCACCGGCTCCCGCGTGAGGGCCTCGAAGTTGGGGGTGCGGAAGTCGGTCACTCCAGGGTTGGCGAAGATCGGGACCGCGAAACCGAGGCGCATGGTGGTCATAGCATGAAGCTCCCGCCGTTGACGTTGATGGTCTGTCCGGTGACGTAGCTGGATCGCGGCGTCGCGAGGAACGCGACCACCGCCGCGATCTCCTCCGGCCGCGCGAAGCGTCCGAGCGGAATCGTGTCGAGCATCCGCCGCCGCTGTTCGGGCGTGTAGACCGACAACATCGGCGTCTCCGCGAGCCCGGGAGCCACGCAGTTGACGCGGATGCCGTCCTTGGCGTTCTGGTTGGCCAGCACCATGGTGAGGCCGATCACCCCGGCCTTGGAGGCGACGTAGTCGGGAGCGCTGTAGTACGACTTGGTCCGTCCCGACTGCGACGTCAGGTTGACGATCGCGCCACCCCCGCCACGGGCGAGCACGGGGATGGCGGCCTGGCAGGCGAGGAAGGTGCCTTTCAGGTTGATGTCGACGAGCTGGTCCCATTGCTGCTCGGTGATGTCGCCGATGCCGCCGAGGTGCAGGATCCCGGCGGTGTTGACCAGGACGCGGAAGTCGCCCCAGGCCTCGACGTCGGCCACGACGCGCCGCAGGCTCTCGGAGTCGGTCACGTCGGCGACACTCGTCCTGACGGCCGCGCCCCGCTCGGTCAGCTGACGACCGGCCTCGGCGAGGGCCGCCTCCTCGCGGTCGGCGAGCCAGATCCGGTAGCCCTCGTCCGCGAGGGCGTACGCGCTGGCCAGGCCGATGCCGCTGGCTCCTCCGATGATCAGAGCGGTCTCGGTCATTGGTGATCATCCTCCAGGGGGTGCCGGGCGAGCGCGCCGACCCGCACGCTCATCCAAGGGAACAACGGCAGCGACGAGATCAGGTCGTGCAGCTCGGTGGCCGACTCCGCCACCCAGACGCCGACGTTGGCGGTCTGGCCGGGTCGCCGCCAGATGCGCTGGATGCTGCCCGCCGCCCGCAGCTCGCGGGCCCGCGCCGACTCGGCGGCGACGAGCTCGGCCCGGCGTTCGGGCGGCAGGTCGGACGGCAGCGCGATGACGATGTCCACGAGGAATTCCTGGCGGCTCACGACAGCTCCAGCCCGAGTCGTGCCGCGCGCTCGGAGCTGAACTGCAGCAGTTCGATGGTGCAGCCGTCCGGATCGTGGAGGTAACAGGCCCAGCCCCCCTTGTTCGCACCGGCGGTGATCTCGACCGGAGGGTTCCGGAAGGCCACACCGGCGGCGCGCATCCGTTCGTGACGTTCGTGGATGTCGGTGACCACCAGCGCGAGATGGGCCACGCCGACCTGGTTGGTGGGCAACGACTCAGGGCTCCCGCCCCGGGCCTGGACGTACTCGATCAGTTCGAGCATGTGGGTGGAGTACGCGGGTGCCGCGCCCGGGATCTTGAGCTGGGCGACTTCGAGCACCGCGCCCTCGATGCCGACCAACATCCGCGTGTACGCGTTGTCCTGCCGCTGGCGGTGCACGAGCTCCAGCCCGAGCACCTCGGTGTACCACCGGACCGAACGCTCGATATCGCTCACGGTGAAGGAGAAATGCAGCACGTCGGCGATCATCGGTAGTCCTGTCGGTATTCGGCGGCGATCATGTCGAACTGGGCGAGGTCGCGTACCTCGACGACGACCCCGCCATCGGGGTCCTTCTCGAAGTCGAGTGGGTCACCACCCGGAAGGCGTACGACCCGATCGAAGCGATGGCCGTCGGGCACGGCGATCCGCAGCCTGATCAGCGGCATCGGCAGGTAGGGGCCGCCGGGCTGGTGGTTGAGCAGGTTCACCCGGACGCGCCGGTGCTCCGGCTCGGCGAAGGGAATCACCCAGACGTGCGGCGGAGCTTCGGCCGTGCAACTCGGCGGGCCGTCGAGCAGGCGGCGGATCAGCCCGGCGAACAGTGGCTCGGCCCCGGCCTCTAGGTCGCACGACGCGTACACGGCTCGGCCGGCGCCGAACTCGTGCTCGACCACGGTGGGGCGGCCGGTGTCCTCCCAGGGCGGGGAGGTCAGAATCGAGGACCACTGCCGGTCCTCGCGCGTACCACGGCCGAGGCCGTAGGGAAGGGTCAGCGTGGCGAGCACGGTCGCGTCCGCGGCGGCGGTCACCAGCAGGGAGGTCAGCCCGGTGTCGCTCCCGGCCGGAATGGGCCGGGTCGCGCCGTGCGGCACCAGGGCGGCCGGGGCGATGAGCCGCGCGATGGCGTCGCGCGCCGGGCGCAGGTAGGAGACGATCGCTGGTTCCACCCCGGCGAAGGAACAGCCGAACACGTCGGCGAGCGCGAAGTCGTCGAACCGCGCGCCCGCTGTGCCGACCAGCGAAGTGTGGCCGCTGGCGTACAACCGGCCGCCGCGCGCGACATACCCGCGGAACGCGGCCACTTCCTCGTCGCTCATACGCAGCACGTTGGGCAGCACGATCACCCGGAACGCGTCCAGCATGTCGAGGTCGGCGCTGGTGATCACGCCGGTCGGCAGGTGCGCCCGCTGGAGCGCCCCGACTGCCCCGGCCACGGCCCGCCCATGTGGCAGGGGCTGCAGGAATCCACACCGCTGCGGCAGGGCGGGCACGGGCGTGCCGTTGTCACGCAGGTCCACGTCGGCGTCGGGGCTGTAGTACACCGCGACGTCGGCCATCGGCGTGCCACCGAGGTAGGGCTCGTAGGGTTTTATCGCCGCGAAGACCTCGGCGAAAGTGTCGTAGGTGGGGGCGTGCACCGTGCCGTCCGACTGCACGGCGTCGATCGTCATGAACTGGCCGCCGAGCGCGGTCGCCAGCAGCGCGTGGCCGCGCTGCTCGTCCAGGCCGATCGACCGCACCGCGCCGCTCAGGTATCCCGACGGCGAGTGCATGTACTGCCAGGGCCCGGCCGACAACCGTCCGGCGAGCAGGCCGAAGGCGAGCAGCTCGTCCGGTCCGGCCTGGACGTCCCCGCCGATCAGGTCGTTGCCCAGCAGCAACCGCATCCCCGTGCCCGCGCGCCAGCCGGCCGGGATCACCGAGCTGTTGTTGAAGACCGGGATCGCGCGATGCCGTTTCACGCCCTCGGCCAGGATCTCGTACTGTTCCGCGAGCCAGCGCCGGCGAGCCTCGGCGAACCTGGGCCAGGCGGGTGTCGTCCAGTCGGCAATCTCCGGGATGGCCGCGCTGGTCTCGGTCCGGCACCGCTCCTGGCAGTTCTCACACGTGCAGATGCCCGTCCAGAACATCATGTCGAGGAAGAACGCGTCGAATTCGTAGCCGCTCGCCAGTTCCTCGATCTCGGCCCGTGCGAACTCCCGGAAGCCGGGACTGTTCGGGCAGCACAGGCCGAACCGCGACTCCTCGTCGTACGGGCCGAACGCGACGCCTAGTCGCATCCCCCGGCCGGGGTCGGAGTGGTAGGCGAGGTCGTTGAAGTTGACGCTGTAGTACGCGCAGGCGGCGATGCCCTTCGCGTGCAGCAGCCGTACCGTCTCGGCGACGATGTCGCGGCCGCGCAGGTTCGGATGCATACGCCCGGCTTTGCTCGGCCAGTAGCCCAGGCCGAGCATCGAGTTGCAGTACACCATCACGGCGTCCGCGCCCGCCCGCTCGTAGAGCTCGACCTGGGCGACCGGGTCGAACGACCGGAGAAACTTCTCGTCCCAGTCGGGCACGTGCATGTCGAGCAGGATGTGGCGCTGCCGGGTCCGGTAGTCGAAGACCGGGGCCTTGGCGTTCGTCATGGTCACGCCTGGAAGTCGAAGGAGGCGAGCAGGCCGCCGTCGACCGTCACCGCGGCGCCGTTCATGCCGCTGGACGCGTCGGAGAGCAGGAAACAGATCGTGTTCGCGACCTCCTCCGACTGGAGGATGCGGCCGGAGGGGTGGCGACCGGACTTCTCCGCCAGGAACGCGGCCGGATCCGGGGCGGCGTCCACGTGCTGCCGGAAGAACGGGGTGTCGATGGCCGTCGGGCAGACGCAGTTGGCGCGGATGCCCTGCCGCCCGTGGTCGACCGCCACACAGCGGGTGAGCTGCAACAACGCGCCCTTGGACGCGCAGTAGGCGGCGAGCCCCTGTTCGGCGACGAGGGCGTCGATGCTGGCGACGGTCACCACGCTGCCCCCGCCGTTTTCGATCATCACGGGCAGACAGGCGTGCAGGGCTTGGTACGCGCCGAGCACGTTCACCTCGAACACCGAACGCAGGTCCTCCTCGCTGACCTCGAGCACGGTGCCGACCACCAGCTTCGCCGCGTTCAGGACGAGCTTCGTCGGCGCGCCGCCGAGCTCCCTGCTTGCTTCGAGTACGGCGGCCCAGGTGGCGGGGGCGGCCACATCGCCGACGACGACCCGGTCACCGGCCTCCGCCGGCACCAGATCGACGGTGACCACGCCGACGCCGCTCGCTCGCAGAGCGGCGACGGTGGCGGAGCCCACTCCGGAGGCGGCGCCGGTGACAACGGCGATATCAGGGGTACGCATCGGCGAAAGCCCTTCATTTCGGCAAAGCTTTCATAATCAGAAAGCAGCACTTTATATGTGAAAGTATGCTAGGGACCTCGACGCCCCACGGTCAAGTCGGCCGGAAGACGTTGGCGCGCCGGCCGCGACAGCCCACATCGGCGACGAACAGCGCGCCGGCGTGCTCCCGATGCCGTACGGCCGGGGGCAGGCCCGCGCTCCCCGAGGTCATGTACAAGAGACCGAGGTCGTCGCCGCCGAAGCAGCACGAGGTCACCATGTGGGCGGGCACCCGGACCACGCCGATCAGCTCGCCGTCCGGCGAGAAACGCTGGACCTGACCCGCACCCCACGCCGCCACCCAGATGTTCCCCTCCGCATCCAGGCAGAGGCCGTCAGGGACACCCTCGTCAAGGCGCACGAAGACGCGGCGGTTCCGGATGACGCCCGCGTCGAAGTCGAAGGCGTCAATGGTGCGCCTGGCGGAATCGACGTAGTACATGACCGTCTGATCCAGGGACCACCCGATCCCGTTGGAGATGATCACATCCTGGATGACGGTGTGGACGCTGCCGTCGGCCGCCAGACGATAAACCGACCCCGGCCCAGTCCCGTCGCCCACCTCCCAGGGCATCGTCCCGCCCCAGAACGCCCCGTCGGGTCCGACCTGACAGTCATTCATGCGGAGACCGGCGGCCAGCCCGAGGTCCGCGATCTCCCGGATCGACCCATCGTCATCGATCACGGAGAATCCCCGTGAGGTGCCCAGGACATATCCGGACTCGCCGTGCAGTCCAATGGCACCCAAACCCTGCCCTATGCCGTGTACGGTCGCCCTTCCCCCCTCCATCGAATAGATCTCACCCGCGTGCAGGTCGGCGAAGAGCAACGTGTTCGTCCGGTGGTCCCACAGCGGCCCGTCACCGAGGTCGGTCTGGATGTCGAGCGCGATGTCGGCGTCCCACGACGTGCGGGTCACGTGGTCACCGCTTCGTTCGCCACGAGACCCCGGGCCTCGCGGAACGCCCGGGGCATGTTGACGCCGACGACTCCGGCGACGTGCCCATGCTCCTGGAAGCTCATCACGAACCGCCGGTCGCGAAGGTCTCCGGCGACGACGGCCGTGTCGGCGTCAACCGGGAACTCGCCGTACGCCTGGATCTTGACGTCGTACTGGTCGGACCAGAAGTAGGGCACCGGCGCGAAGGGCTCGTCGGCGCCGAGCAGATTCCGCGCGACGGCTCTGCCCTGCTCGGTGGCGTTCATGCGATGCTCCACCCGCGTCGTTCTGCCGAGACGCGGGTTGTGCCACCGCGCGACGTCGCCCGCCGCGTAGATCCCCGGCGCCGCGGCGAGGGTCTGGTCGCAGACGACGCCGTCGGCGACGGTAAGTCCGGACCCGTCGAGCCAGGTGGTCGCCGGTGTCGAGCCGATGGCGACCACGAGCACGTCGCACGGGATGATCTCCCCGTCGAGGAGTTCGACGGCACGCACTCGTTCTTCGCCGAGTACGCCCCGGACGCCGGACGAAAGCCGCATCCGCACACCGTGATCGCGGTGCAGGTCCGCCGCCCACGCGCCCAGCCGCGCTCCCAGCGAGGTCCCCATCGGCGCCCGCGCGGCGTCGATCACGGTCACCGCGCGACCGCTCGTCCGAGCCGTCGCGGCGACCTCACATCCCAGCACTCCCGCGCCGATCACCACGACCGACTCCGCCCACTCCAGATCGGCCCGCAGCGCGACCGCGTGGTCCCGGGTACGGAGCACGTGCACCCCGCCCAGCCGGTCGGCGAGTGTCCGAGGCGTGAGTCCGGTCGCGATGACCAGGCCGTCGAACCCGACCGGCTGACCACCGTCGATGAGCACGGCGCGGGACGCCAGGTCCAGCCCCGACGCGCGATGCCCCAGGCGAAGGTCGATACCGAGTTCTTCGTACCGTTCCGGCCGTCGCAACGACGTCTGCTCGGGCCCCCAGGACCCGAGTAGCACCTGCTTGGACAGTGGCGGACGGTCATAGGGCAGGTACGGCTCGTCGCCGATCAGCACCAGTTCGCCGTCGAACCCCAGCTGCCGGAGCGACTCCGCCGTGGTGACCCCCGCCGCGGACGCGCCGACGATCGCGATCCGGGCTGTCACGGCTCGCCGTCCTCGCGGATCGCGAGCGCGGAGGCCGGGCAGACCATGACCGCGTCGCGCGCGCCGACGGCGTCCTCCCCCACCGGCCGGGCGTTCAGCACGATGACGGTGCCGTCGTCCTCGTCCTGGTCGAAGACCTGGGGCGCGGACACCACGCACATGCCGGCGCCGATGCAGCGGTCGTAGTCGGCTTCGATTTCCATTTTCCTCACCACGTCACAGGTAGTTCTTGCATCCCGTAGGTCTGTCGATCGCCACGGTGGAACCGGATCTCGTCTTCCCCTGCCGCCAGCCGCAGCTCGGGGAACCGCCGCATCAGGGCGGTGACCGCAGCGGTGAGCTCCAGCCGCGCCAGGTGCTGACCCAGGCACTGGTGGATGCCGTAGCCGAAACTCAGGTGCCCGGTGGCCGCGCGGCTGAGATCCAGCGTCTCCGGATCGTCGAAGGCCAGCGGGTCGCGGTTGGCCGCCGCGAGCGACACGGTGACGGAGGTTCCCGCGCGTACGGCCACGCCGCCGATCTCGACGTCCTCCAGGGCTGTCCGGCTGAAGGTGCCGACTTGGATGAGCGTCACGTAGCGCAGGATCTCCTCGAGGGCGCGCGGCACGAGGGAATCGTCGGCGCGGAGCCGTACCCAGCGAGCACGATCGTGCAGCAGCGTGAAGACCGCGAGGCTGAGCATGTTGGCGGTCGTGTCGAAACCGGCGCTGAACAGCTGGGTGACGACGTTGACGAGTTCGTCGTCGTCGAGGTCGGTGTCGCGGATCAGATCACTCAGGAGGTCGGGGCCGGGCTGCTTCCGCCTGCGGAGAACCAGTTCGAGAGCGAACTGCCGGAAGGCGCGCATCGTCTCGACGATCGCGTCGCTGCCCGATTCGAGGTCCTGGCGCGTCTCGACCGCGGGCGCGAAGCTCGGGATGTCCGCCGGCTCGGCGCCGAGCAGCGAGGTGATCACTGACATGGTCAGCGGCATGGCAAACGCTTCCACCAGGTCGGCCGGCGGGCCGGCCTCCTCCACGATGCCGAGCTGCCGGGCGATGAGCATCTCGACGAGGGGCCGGTGCCGGGCGACGCGCTTGGGACTGAAAAGCGCCGCGAGCGCCCGCCGCTGCCGGGAGTGATGAGGCGGATCGAGCCCGATGAGACCCCCGGTTCCCGGCGGCGGCGCATTCCGCATGACATCGACGACGACGGGATCGACCGTCGCGTGCGCCACGGGACACCCCTGGGCCTTGACGCGCTCGAAGACCTGGTGCACCTCGTCCGGAAAGCCGAGTTCCACCCTGGTCTGATCGAACACCTCGGCGAGCCGTTCGGGCTCCCCCACCGGCGAGCGCATGGGCTGCATGGAGAACCGGCGGTCGCCGAGGACGGCGCGCGCCAGCTCATGGCTGGTCACCAGCCAGCCAACGTGCCCGTCGGGATACCACAAGGGCGTGATCGGCAACGTCGCCCGGATCTCCCGCAGCTCCGCGGGCGGGTCGGTCGGAGACCGCAAGACCGGCATCGTCAGCGGTTCGTCCATGGATCCTCCTGTGATCACTTGATTGAGCCGGCCATGATGCCCCGCTCGAAGAAGCGCGAGAACGCGATGTAGCAGATGACCGTGGGGAGCGCGATGAGCACGGTCGCCGCGAAAACCTTGGGCTGATCGGCCTGGAACTGCCCGACGAAGTACGACGGCAGCAGCGTGACGGTCTGCTGATCGACCTCCTGCAGGAAGAGCAGAGGGAGCAGATACTCGTTCCACGCCGAGACGAATGTCCAAACGATGACGACCGCGGCGACCGGGCGGCTGAGCGGGAGCACGATGTACCAGAACACCCGGAAGCTGTTGGCTCCGTCAACCCGCGCCGCGTCGATCGTCTCGTCCGGGATTCCGGCCATGAAACCGCGGGCCAGGAAGACGCCGAACGCGGTCTGCAACGCGGCGATCGGCAGGATGACCGCCCACGGCGTGTCGTAGAGGCCGAGGTTGCGCACGTTGATGAACAGCGGCACGGTCAGCGCCGCCGACGGCAGCGTCAACGCGGCCACGATCAGGTAAAACGCCACCTCGCGTCCGCGCAGGGGCAACTTCGCCAGCGCGTACGAGGCGAGCATGGTGCAGACGAAGGTGACCGCCACCGTGCCCGCGGCGATGACGACGCTGTTGCGCAGGAAGGTCAGCATCTCGGGCCGGTTGAGGACGGCGCCGTAGTTGCGGAGGAACCCCTCGCCGCCCACCGAGCGTCCCACCATGACCGCCAGCGGGATCACGAAGGGCGCCACGGCGAGCGTCACCAGGAGCTGGTTCCAGCCGGTGCGGATGGTGCGCATCAGAACCCGTTCCGTTCGGCGCGCGTGCCCAGCCGGAGCTGCGCGACGGCGAGGATCAGGCAGATCACGACCATGACCACCGTCATCGCCGCACCGTATCCGGCGTTGAAGTTGACCACCCCGGCCCGGTAGATGTACGTGGCGGGGAACTGGGTCGAGTTCGCGGGACCACCCCCGGTGATGATCTGCGGAATGTCGAAGAGCTTGATCGTCGCGATCGTGCCCAGCACCAGGTAGGTCAGGTGCGTTCTGGACATCAGGGGGATCGTGATGCTCCACAGGGTACGCAACCGCCCGGCCCCATCGACCCGCGCGGCCTCGAAGACCCGTGGATCGACCTGGGTCAAGGCCGCGTAGTACAGGATGAAGCTGAATCCGGTGCCGCTCCAGATCGCGATCACGGCGATCGCGAAGATCGCCGTGTCCGGATCGGCCAGCCAGGCGTGCCGTAGCGCGCCGAGGCCGACGGCCTCCAGGGCCTGGTTGAACTGACCGTCCGGAGAGAAGATCTCCCGGAACGCCGGCGCCATGACCGCGGGCGCGAGCACGACCGGGACGAAGAGCGCGATCCGATAGACGACGCCGAGCACCACACGACCATGCAACGCGACCGCCATGAGCAGGCCGTACGCCATCTGGAGCAGGATGAGGAGCAGGAACCCGGCGACGTTGAGCACGCTCTTCCAGTAGACGGCGTCGCCGAAGACCTTCGCGTAGTTGTCGGCGCCGACGAAAAGCGGGTTGGGCCCGAAGCCATCCCACTCATGCGTGCTCAGCCACATCGTGTAGAACACGCTGAAGTAAACGAGAGCGCCGAGCAGCACAAGCGCGGGAACAAGGTAAAAACTGTTGCGGAGTGGCGGGCGCCGCATGAAGCCGCGGCCCTGCCTAGTCAATTGCCATGTCATCGGGCGATGGACCTTGACGCATTCTCCAGTTCTTCGGTGACCTGCTGGGAACCGGTTCCCGACGCGGACTGCTGGAAGGCGGTCTCCAGAGCGGTGAGCAGCTCGGGATACTCCACACCTCGCGGGTCGGTCGCGTTGGCGAATTCCTCTTCAAGGAACTCGATCGACGGCCGCCCCAGCTCGGGATAGGCGATCCCCTGCGGCTCGATCTTCACGCCCTTGAGCGCCGGGATGCCGATGAGGTCGTTCCCCGCCTCCTTCTGGCGGCCTTCCGGGTCCAGCGAGTACCAGTTGGCCCAGGCCGCCGCGGCCGCCTTGTTCTTGCTCGCGACGTTGATGGCGGTGCCGCCGTATCCGGTCGCGAAGACGTGCACGGGGTTCCCGCCGATGGCGGGGAACGGCAGGAGTTGGGCGCGCAGGGGCTTGGGGTCCTTGACTCCCGCGCTCTTCTGGAACCGGACGGAGTTCGGCTCCAGGAGGTTCATCGCCGACCAGTTGCCCACGGCCATCGCCACGATCTCGCCGCGCTGCCAGGCGTAGTCGACGTCGGTGTACATCGGCATCCCCAGCGCCCCCTCCTGAACGACGCCCCTGGTGAACAGCGCCTGGAAGAGATCGAAGGCTTTGACCAGCACCGGGTCCGTCCACGGCGTCTTGCCCTGGACGGCGCTGGTGAACACGCCCGGCCGGATCGAGTTCGCGATCGCCTGGTACACGTCCTGCAGCACCCACTCGTCCTGCCCGACGCCGATGCAGCTCTTTCCCTTCGCCTTGACCTGCCCGCAGAATTCGGCGAGCTCGTCGATCGACTTGACATCGCCGGGCCAGCTCAGGCCGAGTTGGTCGAGCAGCCCCTGATTCAGCAGCACGGTTCCCGCGCCGTTCGCCTGGTTCGGCAGGCCGACGATCCGGCCGTCCTTGACCTTCAGCTCGTCCACCTGCGACATGACGAGCCTGTTCTGCCACTCCTTGCCCAGCACGCTCTGGAGGAGCGGCGTGACGTCCTCGCTGAGTGGCGCGAACCGGACGATCGACCTCGGCTCGACGATGAAGACGTCGGGCCCCTTCCCGGACGCCAGCCCGGCGCTGAGCGCGTTCGTGTAGTCCTTGTACGGGATGGCCTTGAAGGTGACCTGAATCTTGGGATACCGCTGCATGAATCGGGACGCGATCGCGTCGACGGTGGCCTGATCGTCACTCCAGGCCCAGACCGTAACTTTCCCCGACGCGTTCTGGGGCGCGACCGCCGCCCAGTCGGGGCTATCGGTCGTGCTCGCGCCGCCGGCGCATCCGCTCAGCGCGCCGGCACCTGCCAGCACGACGGTAAGAATGAGCGAACCTCGTCGTTTGCCATGCATTCTGGCCTCCTTCTAGCGGGCCAACTTTCACATTGATAGAGTAGATTAATTGTTGTGAAAGGCATGCTGGCATGCGGTAACCGGGGTGTCAAGACACATGTGAGGTCTCGCCGGCCGAACCACATCGCCCGTGACCTGGGATGTCGCAGCCCGATGGACAAGAGGAGCTCCGATGGCCACCGTTGAGACGGTTGAGGCTTTTTCCGTCACTCTGCCGCTGCCGCGGCCACTGAGGCTGGGCGCGCAGACGGTGTCCCACCGCGCGTACTGCGTGGTGCGGCTGGGTACGTCCGACGGCATCGTCGGCAACGCGTACGCGCTGAGCAGAGACCTCCCCGTCGCGGAAATGATCAACGGGATGCTCGGCACTCTGCTCGTGGGGCAGCAAGCCGACGACATCTCGGCGATCTGGGACCGCCTCTACCGCGGCACGCTGTTCGGCGGCCGGACCGGGGGCCTCATGCGCGCCCTGTCGCTCATCGACATCGCCCTGTGGGACATCAAAGGCAAACGCGCGGGCCTTCCCGTATGGCGGCTGCTCGGCGGGGGCGGCCCCGACGTGCCGTGCATGTACATCGCCGCCTACCCGACCGGGGAGAGCCCCGTCGTGCTCGGCGAACGGGTCGCCGCCGCCTCCCAGGACGGCCATTCCCTGCTCAAGGTCGCACGGCTGCCGAATCCCTCGGACCTGGCCACCCTGCTGCGAACGGCCACGTCATCGCTGGCCGGCACCAGCCAGATCGTCGTCGATGCCGCGTGGTGCTGGCGGGGAGCCCGGGAGGCAGCGGACGAGATTCAGATGTGGGGCGGCGAGGCGCCGCTCGCATGGGTGGAGGATCCGCTGATCCCCGAGGACACCGAGGGGTACGCCCGCCTCGTCCGCAGTGGTGTCGCGCGTATCGGCGTCGGCGACGACTTCACCGATCGGTTCGGCGCCAAGGCGTTGATGCTGCACGCCGGGGTGGACGTGCTCCGCATCGACGCTTGCGCCGTGGGCGGGATCACCGCGGCGTGGGCGCTGAGCCACGTGGCCGACGCCCTAGGCGTCCGGGTTTCGTACCACGTCTATCCGGAGACGCACGTTCACCTCGCCGCCGCCAGTTCGGCGGACAGCCTGGTGGAGACCTTCGGAGCCGCCGATAATCCGTACGATCCGTCGGCCACGCTGTACACGGGTGGCCCGGCGTTCCGTCCGGGCTGGGCCCGCGCGAACGAACGCCCCGGGCTCGGCTTCGACATCAACGCCGGGATTCTCGCTGCGCGGCCGCCTCGACGGCTTCAGTGAGGACTCGGCGCCCCTTCCGGAACCGGTCGAGGGGCGCGGAGATGGTCAGGCAGCCGTAGCACGTGTCCCCCTCGAGAATCGGCGCCGCCACGCAGCCGACGCCCTCGATGAACTCCGCCTCGTCGAACGAATGGCCGACGCGGCGGATGTCCGCGAGCTGCGCCCGCAGGGTGTCCTTGTCGGTGATCGTGGTCGGCGTGAGCGCTTCCAGCTCGTGGGTGTCCAGGTAGGAGCTCAGTGCACTGTCGTCCAGGTGCGCCAGCATGAGCTTGCCGGAGGCTCGGGCGTGCTCGAATCCGCGGAGTTCGGCGTGGATCCGGCCGACCCGAACCGCGCTCGATCCCTCGATGATGGCCAGGGCGACGACCTGCCCGTTGCGCCACCCGGACAGATAGGCCGTCTCTCCAGTGGCTTCCGCCAGGTTGCGCACGGCGTTCAACAGCTGCTCCGACGGCCCGCTCCGCGCGTAGGCCACCGACAACGACGCGATCTTCGGGCCCAGACCGTAGCGGCGCGCCGAATCGCGGGTCAGCATACCTTCGGCGAGCAGGGTGTTCAGCAGGTGGTACGCGGTGGTCAGCGGGATGCCCACCTCCCGCGCGGCGTCCGCCGCGGTCATCCCGCTGCTGTCGGCGATCCGCAGCAACAGATGGGTCGCCTTGACCACGGAGCGCACGGTCTGGTGGCGGGGCACCCCCTCCACCAGTTTCGCTTCAGTCATCGACTACTCTCATATCGAGAAAGTTTACCTCAGATTCTGAAAATCAGAGTACAGCGCACCCCCCGTGCCGGGGACGACATCAGCATCTAACCGCATCCCCTGAACCCCCGTCCTGCTGTCACGAGGACTCAGGCTTGCGGGCCAAAGCGCGCCAGATAGTGCCAGACCCTTTTGAGCGCCTGCGGGTCATAGCGGCCCGTGGCGGCCGCGTCCCCGATGATTCGCGGGTCGAGATGATCGTCCACGGCGATCTTCGCTTTCACCTTCACCTCGCCTTCACCGCGCGACAGATCGAAGTGGCCGACCTCGCGCGGCAGCCGCGGGTTCGACACGTCGTAGACTCGCAGCCCCGCGTTGAAGTGGGCCAGGTAGAACAGGTTCGCCAGCTTCTCCACGTCCGGATGTCCACGATCGAGGCGTGGTGCACCGGGCCCTAGACGCTCAAAAGCTCAGTCGGTGCCTGCTCTTCGGGGCGTGCTCGGGGGTTGCGCCTCCGGGCAGCGGACCCCGTTGGCCGGGACCGACTGCGAGATCAGGTAGCGGTCGATCGCGCCGATGGTGCACTCGCTGCGGCCGTACACGCTGTGCCCCGAGCCCTCGTAGGTGAGCACGCGGGCCTCGTCACCGATCTGCTCGGCCGTGCTGAGCGTCCACAGGTAGCCGGTGGCGGGGTCGTTCAGCGAGGAGGCCAGCAGGATGGGCGGGGTGGCGTCCACGCGCAGCCGGTGCTGCGGGTTGGGAATGGGCGTGGGCTGCCCCAGGCAACCAGCGATCCGGCCCAGCGCGGGCGGGCTGTATCTCATGTCCCTGGCCAGCGGCGCCTGCCGGCGTAGGAGCGAGGCGTACTTCGTGTAGTCGGCGACCGGCAGGTGGAAATCCTGGCAGAACACCGGCGTGCTGACCCTCACCTCCTCGTTCTTCTCGGCGCTCGCCACCGGGTATGGGCCGCCGGTGTCGATGGCCACCAGCAGCTCGGCGAGCTGCGCCCAGTTGGGGTTGTAAAGTCCGGCGAACGCCGTGTCCACCAGCTCGTAGGCGCCCAGGGGCACATCCGGCAGACCCGGCTCGTGTAGTTCCCCGCGGTCGGCCCGCTCAAGAAGCCTCTTCCAGAACGCTCGGACGTCCTTGCCGTTCAGCGCGCACGACGCTGTTGCCTCACACCAGGTGACGAACTGGTCGAACGCCCCCGCCGTCTGGCTGGCCGTGGTGCTCAGGTAGCTCGCAGTGTTCACGCTGTGGTCGAAGTTCGAGTCCAGCGCGAGCGCCCTGACCTTGTCGGGGAAGCGCTCGGCGTATGCCTGGCCGATCAGGGTGCCGTGCGAGACGCCGTAGTAGGTGAGCTTGCCGTCGCCCAGCGCCGCCCGAAGAGCCTCCACGTCACGCGCGACGTCGAGCGAGCTCACGCGGTCGTACAACGGTCCGGTACGCGCCCGGCAGTCCTCCCGCAGCCGCTGGTTGAACGACACCCAGGCGTCCATGTCCGTCTGGTTCTTGATGAGCGGGTGTGGACGTTCGCGCACCAGCGCTGCCGAGCAGACCACCGGATGGCTGCGTCCCACCCCGCGTGGATCGAACCCGACGAGGTCGAAGCGGCCGCGAAGCTCGGCGCTGAAGTAGCTGCTGCCGTGCACCACGAAGTCGACACCGGATCCGCCAGGCCCGCCGGGGTTGACGACCAGGGAGCCGACCCGGGCGGCCGGCATGGCGGCCTTGCGCCGCGCCACCGCCAGGTCGACGGTGGCGCCGCCGGGGGTGTCCCAGTCGATGGGCACCTTCAGCGTGCCGCATTCGGCGGTCGTGTCTTCGGGGCACGGTGCCCAACTGATCGTCCGTGGGGAAGCGGCGGCGCTGGCGACTCCTCCTGGGATCAGGCTGATGACCAGGGACGAGACGGCTGCGAGCAAGATGTGACTCTTCATAGATCCTTCGTGGTCAACGACGAGACGGGCTGGTGACCCCACAAGATCATGCGACCACCCACATAACCCCGCCATAACCACCGGCCTGTCCACCAGCCATCGCATCATCGCCATCAACTGCGGCGGACTCGGGCTCGAGGCGTCGGACCAGCCGACACCGCGCGAGTTGACCAGCAGGGTCTTGCAGGCGATCAAAACGGTGTTGGCGATCGAGGAGCAGCGGGCGGCTGCTCGGGCTTAATGCGCCGGTGAAACAGGAGCTCGGCGGCGATGTGCCGGTGACGTACAGCTTCGAGGGCGTCAACTTGGACGAGTTGCGCTGAGCGGGCCGCCATTGAAGCCCAAGCATGCGGCCTGCCTGTCTTCTACCAGCTCGTTCCCGGTCTCGTCGACACCCTGGCCGACACAGCCCTGCCCCTCGACTTCACCGCCCCTGCCGCTCTCACCACGACCCTGAACCAACTACGCCACGACCATTCCCTGTCGGCCGATCTACGATCCGCCGGATACACCAACGCCCGCCGCTACCCCATCAGCACCACCGCCACAGCACTCACCGACCTGGGCAACCAGATCATCTGACCCTTCACACCGCGCCGCTCGCCATCCACAACCATCGTCCTCACTACGCTGACCATCGCAACACACCGGCAGAAAGGCATCCCATGACGCCCGAGCGGGACCGCATCGAACACCTCCTCCGCGAAGGCGTCCGCAACAGGGTCTACCCCGGCACCGTCTGGGCTGTAGGCGACGCCGACGGCACTTACATCAGCGGAACCTGCGGCCTGCTCGACCCCACCGATCCCGACCACCCGATGCGGCCGGACACCGTTTTCGACGTAGCCAGCCTCACCAAGATCCTCGCTGTCTGGACGGTCATCGGCGCCCTCTGGGAAGAACACCGCCTGAACTTCCACGACAGGCTCTCCGCCCTCATGCCCCACCTGGACGGCCACCGCCCACCCGGCCAAGCCGTCGAATACACCGACCGCGCCGCCCTCATCCTCGGCTTCCTCGCCGAACACCTCACCGGCACCCACTCGACCAACTCGCCCAGACCCGCGTCTGGCAACCCCTCGGTATGGCCACCACCCGCTTCGGGCCACTACCCGCACACCTCGTCGCACGCTGCGCCCCCACCGAACACGATGAGGAAACCGGACACCACCTCAAGGGCACCGTGCACGACTTCTCCGCACGCCTACTCAACGGCGTCTGCGGCATCGCAGGAGCCTTCTCCACCCTGGGCGACCTCGCGACCTTTCTCCGGTACCTGCTCAAACCCAGCCCAGTCGCCGATCAACCCGGACTCGGCAGCGCCTGGACACAAGCCGGCCGTCCGGGCACGCGCGGCGGCCTGTCGCCGCCGATCGTCAGTAGCCTGGCGCTCATCAGCGCCCACGAAATGATGATGTGCCAGACCGCCGGCCTTGTGCCTGCCGATAACTACGTCCGTCCAGGTCATGCCCCTATGAGGGCTTCGCGTGGCGTACGCGAGTCCTTGCCCGGTGCCATCAGATCACCGTTCTTGAACGGCGGCCCGGCGCTGACACCCAAGTGAGACTCACTCCAGAGGTCAGGGCCTTCCTCGCCGCCCTCCTGGCATCGTTGCCGTGCGAGGTTCTGTGCCGGCTGCGGCTTCTCGTTCAGCCGGATACCGTCCTGCGCCGGCATCGCGATCGGAGAAGACGGCGTCATGTGCGCCGCGGGGAGCCACCGGCAACCTGGGCGGCGGCCCGAGACTGCCTCCTCATAAACCCGCTGGCGACGCGCGTGCCGGGATATCCTGACCAGAATGCCGTTGCGGTGCCATCCCTCTCAGGAAGGGTGACGTGAGGTATTCACGACGTAAGAAGTCGCCCCCTCGCAGGCCGCAGAAAGGCCGGGCAACCGTGCGGGGAAAGGGATTCTGGGCTGCGGTGATAACGGCGGTAACCACCATCGCCGTCGGTGTGGCCACAGGTCTGGGCACCTCTGCCGGTCAGAAATTCCTCGGCCTGGGTGAGAACAAACCGCCCGCCCCCATCGGCCCGCCGATCAAAATCACCAAGGTCACCCTGGTGCCGCGGGACACCGACCAGACCTGGGTCTTTCCCGACCCGCTGAGCGAGCAGGCGCTCGACAAGATCAATGGCGAGTACGCGGCGTTCAAGGATCACGACGAGATCCTGCGTTCAAGCGGAGCCGTCGAGACCGGTGTGTCCACGGTGGAGGTGGAGGTGGAGGGAAACCGCGCCAAGGACGTACGGATCACTGACATCGCCGTCGTCCCGCGATGCCAGGCGCCATTACGCGGCGCGCTCTTCTACTTCCCGCCGCAAGGAGAGACCGAGACCGTTCAGATCGGCTACAACCTCGACAGAAGCCCCTCGATCGGGCAATATCCGAAAAAGGCCG
Organism: Nonomuraea antimicrobica; assembly: GCF_039536965.1. Taxonomy (NCBI): domain Bacteria; kingdom Bacillati; phylum Actinomycetota; class Actinomycetes; order Streptosporangiales; family Streptosporangiaceae; genus Nonomuraea; species Nonomuraea antimicrobica. The sequence goes on from NZ_BAAAZP010000163.1 coordinate 61,846, forward strand.
AGACCGATCCGCATCCGCAACTCACGGGCAACTACTTCGCCGACCAGAAATACATCCTCAAGCTGGCCGAGCAGGCGACGTTCCGGCTCTCCGCGGTGACCCGCGGCCAGTACTGCGAGTACCACTTCGACCTGAAATACATCGCGGACGGGAAACCCAACTCCCTGCTCATCAACAACAACGGCAAGGATTTCCGCGTGTCGGCGCTGATCGAGAAAGACCGCACACTCGACTGTTCCGCCTACGGGCAGCGATACTCGCCTGGAGATCCGGGATGGAAAAGCATGGACACCTCGTCATGCGCCGGCTGATCGCCGCGGTGCTCGCTGTCACGACGATCGCCTCGTGCGCGGCGGACAAGCCTGCCGCCAAATCCACGGCCGCGCCTCCTCGGGACTTCCGGGTGACACTTCTGCGCGACGCGGTCTACCACGGTGTGGCGCTGAGTGCGGGCGCCGAACGCGCCGTCATCAGTTCCGTGAACCTAGAGGCCAGGCCGCCGCGCGGTTCCGTGGCAGTCTGGGATCTGAGTGACCCGATGCGTCCGCGTTCCTCCCCGCTGATCCCCGACCGGGGAGGCACGGACGTCGAGGTGGCTCTGAGCGGGGACGGCAAGCACGCCGCCACCTTCACCATCCTGGGGCAGTTGACCCTCTGGGATCTCACCGACCTCGCGAAGCCCTCCTCACGAACACTCACCGACAAAGGATTACGGGACTTCGCACTCAATCATGACGGCCGTTACGCCGTGTCCAGTGGCGACGCGGGCGTTCACTTCTGGGATCTCACCGACCCTGACAGACCACGGAAGCGCCGGCTTCTGGCTCGCGGCAAATACGATGACAGCTCCTACGCGGTGGCGCTGAGCGGCGATGCCAGGCGCGCCTTGGTCAGCCCCGTCCTGAAGTACAACGGGGGTGAAGTGACCCTCTGGAATCTGTCCGACCCCACGCACCCGGAGGCGTACGTGTTGCTACGCAACGTCGACGATTACGCCGCCAACTCCGTCGCGCTCAGCGGTGACGGCAATCATGCGCTGATCGGTTTCCACCGCTGGACGACGTACGAAGACCTCATCACCTATTGGGACCTGCGTACGTGGGACAAGACCGAGCTGAGACCGATGACCGGCTGGAAGATCATCCCAGAGGCCATGGAAAGCGCCTGGCATTGGCAGGTCTCGCTGGACCAGTACGGGAAACGCGCGCTCATCGCCAAGACCTCCTACGTGCCGGGGCCCGAAGGACCCCCCTACACCTACAAGAGCGATGTGCGGTTCTGGGCACTCGACAGCCTGGGTGGCTTCGGCAGGTTCAAGCTCACTCCTTGAGCGTGTTCCTCGCGGTTCAGGACATCGGTAGCCTCACATCCGGCTTCATCCTCCATCGTTGGAGGGCCGAGCTCGTCCGGCAGGGCACGATCGGCGAGGTACGCGCGATCTGGTGCCGCCACTTCGTCGGCCACGGCGGCGACTACTACGTCAAGGACTGGCACGCCGACCGCCGCCGCACCACCGGGCTGCTGCCGCAGAAGGGCGCGCACGACATCGACGTCATCCACTGGGCTCAGCGGCGCGCGCACCGAACTCGTCACCGCCATGGGCGGTCTGTCGGTCTACAACCGCGTCACCGACCGGCGCACCGACGGCCAGGAGAAGGACGAGCGCTGGTTCGACCCGGCACGCAACTGGCCTCCGCTCACCCAGAGCGGGCTCAACCCGGTCGTGGACGTGGAAGACCTGTCGATGATGCTGATGCACCTGGACAACGGCGTCCAGGCCAGCTACCAGCAGCGCAACTACACGGTGATCGGCACCGAGGGCCGGATGGAGAACTTCGGCGACCATCGGGGCGAGAGCGTCATCCGGGTGTGGAGCCGCGGACGCCGCGACTACGACGCCGACGGCGACCTCGTGCTGCCGGTACGTGAGCGGGCCGGCGGCCACGGAGGAGCCGACCGCGCGCTGATGAGCGAGTTCCTGCGCTTCACCTGGCACGGCGGAGCCACGGAGACCTCCCCCGCCGGGACGCCCGCGCGACCGCCGCACACCGGCGGGCGGTACGGGTAGGTCGGTCACAGAGTCCCCAACGGCAACAACAGAGTCATTTGTACGAAATGAGTAGTTCCGAGAATGGAGGGCGGAAGACGGCTACGGGAGGGAATCGCCTTGGAGATCAACCACTCGATCATGCGGAGCAGCGGCGAGGACCTCCATGCCGAAGGCGGCGAGTTCAGCCGCGGTGTCAGCGGGCTGCTCACCAGCCTGGACGCCCTCCTCCCCTATTTCGGCAACGTGGCGACCGACGAAGCCGCCCAGACCTTCCGCAGAGGCGCCGACGGCTATCCCGGTTTCGACGCCGCGTACGACGACCTGAGCACCGCCCTGCACAACCTCGCCAGGGCGTACCAGGACATCGGAGCCGGCGTGGTGGCGATGAGCGACAACGTCAAGGCGGCCGACTGGGCCTCCACGGTCGATACGTACGCCTCCGTCGGAGAACTCGTCGAGTTCGCCAGGCGCGGGGACGACGAGATCGCCGTTCCCACCTCCCCGGTGGAACTGAGCTGAGCAGGCGAACATGCCCGTTGGACTCGCGACCAAGGTCGCGCTGGGCGGCATGGCCGGCGCCGGCATGGCAGGCGCGCTGGCGCCTGAGTTCCTGTTCGGCGTCTCCTACCTCGAAGGCGACCCCGAGAAGATCCGTGCGGCGGCGGACGTCCTCGACGAGATCGCCGACGCGATCGACCGACACTTCCATGACGCGAACGACGCCGCCGAACGCGTCTGGAGGAACTGTTCCGGCCCGGCGGTCGACGAGTTCGGACGTTTCTGGGCCGAGGACTTCGGCCTCGCCGTTCTCGCGGTCTCGGTCAAGCACCGCAGAGCAGCGGCCGCCTGCCGCGCCTACGCGGACGTGGTCGAGGACGTCAACCACGCGATCAGGATTCTGTGCTGGATCATGACGGTGGACATGATGTTCACCATCGGATATCAGGTACTCACCTGGAAGCTCCTACAGGCGATCATGAGGAAGAAGGCGATCCTGTTCAAGCTGTCCGCGCGTCGCTCGGTCGCCCTGGTGCTGCCCACCTTGGCCTACTACCTCGCCGACAGCACGGCCTACGCCTTGGGCCAGGTGGCGATTCCCCTGGGGTTCAACCTCGCGGGCGGCATCGAAACCGACCTGTCCGGCAACGAGGTCAGGGCGGTCGACCACAACCTCATCGTGTTTCTCCAGCACTTCGTCGCCAACATGGCCTTCGACGGCGTCGCCGACGGCGGCACGGCCCTGATGTCCAAGGTGCCCGGCCTGCGCGCCCTCGGCACCACCTACCATCTCCCGAACGGCATGGCCCTCAACACCGGCAGCTTCGTTCCGCGCGTGGCGGCCTCGACCACGTACTCGATGGCCATCGACGCGCAGCGTGGCGACAATCCCTGGTTCGGCGCCGAGAACGGTCTCACCAAGGAGGAGATGTACCAGAAGTTCCTGATCCACGGCACCCGGAGCTTCATTCCCCGGCTCAAATGATTGCCTGTCCCGGCCGCCTACCGTCCGTTTTCGAGGTAGGGCCGCGTCACCTCCATGAGCCGGCGCGCCGCATCCTCGGTGGCCGTCTGTGACAACTCCACGATCACCTCGGACAATTCCTGCGACCCGATCTTCATTGCCCTCGGATCGATGTGTAATCCGACCAACTGCCCCGACGACGAAACCCGCACCCTGATGTTGCCGTCCTTGCTCTCCGCCTCTCCGACGACGTCCTCCACCCGGCGGATCACATCAGAGAATTCCGCGGAGTTGGCCTGAAACTCCGAGATCAGTCGATCGAGCTCGAGATCGCCGGTTTTGTCGTCACGTTCCATCATAGAACATCATTTACCCCATACAGCACATAAGTAGCAATAGCACCCATACAAGTATTCAGCGTCCCAGAATTTCAAGACACGCGCCGGGACTTACAGATCCTGAAGGCGGTGCAACCGCGCCGTGGTGCTGGAGAGCGCCTGCGATATCTCCGCTGAAATCACTCCCTCACGCCCGGTGCATGCGCGAGCATGGCACTGGTAAAGGCGGCGTCCTGCGCGAGGGAGACGCGATGGGCTCTGAAGCGGCATCCGAACCATGGCAGGACGGGTTGGCGCTCGTCTGCGAGCAGGGCGATCGGATCCGGGCCGACCTGGGCGCGTCCGGCGGGCTGGTCGACCGGGTGGTGGCGAGTGCCAGGGCCGGGCACGACGTGAAGGACCCGCTCGACGCGCTGCACCAGGCGATCATGGCGACCGGTGACGTGCTCGGAGTGTACGGGCACGCGGCGCGGCACCACGGCCCGGCCGTGGCGGGCATCCACCGAGCTGCCGATACCCGACCCGATCCCGGCGTCCTGCGCGGAGCTGGCACAACCGGTGGCCACCAGGCTGCTGGCACGCGCGCGGGCGTCGGATGACCAGGCTCTCACGGCCATGTTGCCGGACATCGCCCGGCGGATCGTGCACGCGCCGCGGCCCGGCCACGCGGGCCGGCATCAGGCGGTCCTCCTGCTGGCGCTGGCGCAGTGGGCGAACTACGAGCACACCGTCTCGATCGCCCCGCTGAGCGCCGCGATCGAGACGCTGGAGGGTCTGGTGGCGACCCTCTCCCCCGACGATCCCCGGCGGGCGGACCGGCTCCACCTGCTCAGCACCTTCTACGCGACGCGGTACGAGCAGACCGGTGGGCGTCGCGGACCTCACCCCAGCCGTGGCGACGGCCCGGTCCGCCGTCGACGCCACCGACGCCACCAACGTCACTCCGGACGACCGCGTGAAGCGGGCCCGCTACCTGGAAACGCTCGCCACGGCGCTGACCCATCGCTGCGAGGGCACCGGCACGGCCGCCGACCTCGACGAGGGCATCCGCCTCGGCCACGACGTGCTCGCTCTCGCTTCGGCGGGCGGCCCGGAGCACCGGAAGTCCCTGCAGACACTGGCCCGCAGGTTCCATCACCGGTTCGAACTGCGCGGGGCGCCGGCCGACCTCGACCAGGCCGTCGAGCTGGCCCGGCGTGCGGTGGACGGGTGCCCCGAGGGGCCCGAGCAGGCGGAGCACCTGACCGTGCTGTCGGGCGCGCTGGCCGCCCGGTCCGTGGCCACCGGCTCGCCGACGGACGTCGACGCCGCCGTCGAGCACCAGCGGACGGCCCTGCGGCTGGCCGGCGACGAGAGGACCCGCACGGCCTTCCGGTCCGAGTTGGGCGCGCGGCTACGCCTGCGCTTCGAGCGGACCGGTGCCGTGACCGACCTCGACGACGCCGTCGTGGCGTGCCGGGCCGCGGTGGACGCGACCCCCGGGGACCATGCCGATCGTGGCGACAGACTGCACCAGCTCGCTCTCGCGCTGCGCCTGCGGTTCGAGCAGGCGGGCGCGCTGGCCGACGTGAACGAGGCGGTCAAGCTCGCCGAGACCGCCGTGCAGGCCACCCCGTCAGGGCACAAGAGCCGTCCTGGACGCCTGGCCGGCCTGGGCGCGGCGTTGCTGGCCCGACACGCGCGGACGCGGGCCGCCAAGGACCTGGACGCCGCGATAGGCCATCTGCGGGCCGCCCTCGACACCACGCCCTCGGACGACCCCCATCGCGGCCGAGTCCTGCACGACCTGGCGCGGCTGCTGCGGGCGCGCGCCGCCCACGCGCCTGACCCGGCCGACCGGGCAGCGGCGGTCGCGGCGTACGAGGCGGCGGCCGGATCCACCTCTGCCGCTCCTTCCGCACGGGTCAGCGCCGCGGTCGAGGCGGCGGCGTTGGCGGGTCGGTCCGAACCGGGCCGTGCCGCGGCGATCCTGGAGGGGGCGGTGCGGCTCCTGCCGGACGTGGCCCCGCGCCACCTACGGCCGAGCGACCAGCACTACGCGCTGAGGGGCACCGCCGGGCTCGCCGCCGACGCCGCCGCCCTGGCTCTGACCAACCAAGCCATCCGAGCCACCCGCAACAGATACCCCGCCCTACCTTCACTCTGGGCGGCCTATCTACACGCCGGCGCCTGACCAGGCCCGCTCAGCATGCACCGGCGCCGCTTTCTTCTTGGTCAAAATCCTGATGGCCGAAATCCTGATGCTTGTCGGCGCTTGAGTCGGACGTCGGGTTTCGAGTGCCGGTGAGGGCTGCGCGCTTGCGCCGTGGGCGAAGACGTTCCGCTGTGGGCGATGAGAGGGTGCCACGCGCGGGGCCCAGGGGCGATCGTGGAGGGGCGGGGCGGTCGAGCGGAAAGGGGTGCTCGCGCGATGGCGGTGGTCGAGGTGCTGGAGCCGGGCGAGTCGCGGTTACGCCTGGCCGCCGGCCTGCGTGTCGACGCTGGTCGGGCGCGTGCGCCGAGCCAGGGAAGGCAGAGGGCCGACCTCGCGCGACCCGTACCCGGAGAAAGCGGAGGGCTGACCTCGTGCGACCCGTACCCGGAGAAAGCGGAGGGCTGACCTCGTGCGGCTCGTACCGGGGAAAGGCGAAGGGCTGACCTCGTGCGGCTCGTGCCGTTCCGCGTCAATGTGACGGCGCTGCGAGACCCCGCCTTCCGGCTGATCGCGTTGGCGCAGATCGCGTTCGTGATGGGCGAGCAGGTCCTCGCGGTCGCCGTCACCGTCTCGGTGCTCAGCGCCGGGGGTGATGCGGGCGCGGTCGGTGTCGTGCTCGCGGCCAAGGGCATCGCTTCGTTGTGCCTGCTCCTGGTCGGAGGAGTCTGGTCCGATCGCCTGCCGCGACGGCGGATCCTGACCGTCATGCTCGCCGTGGACGCCGTCGCGGCGGGCGTCCCCATCGTCGTGGCCGGCCGCAGCCCTGTGGTGTGGCTGCTGGCCGTCGTCCTGTTCGCAGTCGGCGCGGCGGAGGCGTTCATCCGGCCCGCCCTGAACGCCATCCTGGCCGGGACGCTCGACGAAGGCCGGCGGGTGTCCGGCCGCGCCCTGGTCAACATCTGCACCCGGACCGGGGTGATCGCCGGCCCGGTGACCGGCACGCTGCTCGCGGGCGGCAGCGTGGCCCTCGCCTTCGTGCTGGCAGCGCTGTTGTTCGCGGCCGGCGCACTCGCCTTCCGGCGGGTCGCGGAGCCGTCGTGGACGCCGGTCGCCCGCCGTTCCCTGCTCAAGGAGGCGATGGCGGGAGTCTCCGACGCCGCCCGCCGGCCGTGGCTGGCGGGCCTGCTCCTGTTCTCCCCGGTCAGCCTCATGTTCGTGATCGCGCCCAGCCAGGTGCTGCTGCCCGTGCTGAGCCGGGACGCGTTCGGGTCCGACGCGGCGTACGGTACGGCCCTGGCGTGCTACGGCGCCGGTGGGCTGGTCAGCAGCGTCACGATGATGGCGTGGCAGCCGCGCCGCCCGGGGATCGTGGCCATGTGCTCGATGGCGTCGTATGCCCTCGTGCCTCTCGGCCTGCTGTACGCCCCTTCGGTCTGGGTGCTCTTCTGCTGCTACCTCGTGGCCGGCTTCGGCGTGGAGACCTATGCCCTCTGCTGGGACGTCGCGATGTATCGGGAAGTGCCCGACCAGTTGATCGGACGGGTCACCTCGCTGGCCTGGCTCGCCACGTTCGGCCTCATGCCGTTCGGTCAGGCGGTCACCGGGCCGCTGGCGGCCCTGGCCGGGAACCACGCCGTCCTCATGGGCGCGGCGGCACTCGTGCTGGTGATCCCGCCGTGCTTGCTCCTCGTCCTCGGGATGACCCGGCTGCGTGGGACGCGCCCGCCGAGGTGAGCCCGCGGGCGACCGCCAGAAGGGCAGGCCGGGTGGCCGCCGGCGGCCTTTGGCCGATCAGGAGTGCAGGGCCCAGAAGGCGACCAGTTCGGCCGTACCGTGCTCCACGGCCTTCCAGGACCCGGTGAAGGTCAGGACCGCGATCGCGGCGGTGGGGAAGCCGTACCGGTTCATCCTGGCCGGCAGGTCGCCCTCCGCCTCGCCGGCCAGGGCGTCGGCCGATGCCGGGGTTGCCGCCGAGCACGACGAGGTCGCCGACGTCGTCGGGGGTCTCGTTGATCAGGGCGATCAGCTCGCCCAGGTCGGCCTCGTACAGCCGTTCGTCGTAGACGGTCCTGGGACGCCGCGGCAGTTCGGCCGCCACCAGCTTCCAGGTCTCCCGCCCGCGTGCGGCGGTGGTGACGAGTGCGAGGTCCAGGTTGATGCCCGATCCGGCCAGCCATCGTCCCGCGGTGGGCGCGTCCTTGCGGCCGCGGTCGGCCAGGGGCCGCTCGTGGTCGGCCCCGTCGTTCCAGTCGGCCTTGGCATGACGCATCAGGACGATCCGTCGGGGCGTGTCCATCGCCATCGCTTCCTACCCTCGGTAGCTATATGACCACATAGAGATACTTCGGGGAGGTGATGCCCGCGCGAGCCGTTCATGAACCTGTACGGAGTGTCCGTACACCGCTCAGCCGGACCCGACCCGAGGGAGCGGGACCAGCGCCACGACCGTCACGAAGAAGAGGGCGACAGGAACGACGACCACGAACACCGTGGTCAGGGCCGCTCTGAGCCACCTCGCCCGGCGAGCCATCCAGAACCCGGCGCCGGCGGCGACCAGGAACATGACGAAGACCAGCGCCATGGCGGCGAAGACGCTGACGTGGTGGTGCAGGCTCGGGTCGATGATCCAGTCTTCCGCCGGATCCCCCGTCCCGGGGAAACCCGAGCGCTCGTACAGGAGAGGTGTCGCCAGCCACGACGACACCGCCAGTTCGGTCGCCCCCAGCCCCGCACCGGCGAGCAGCGCCGTGGCGAGATCGGCTCGGCGCGCCCTGCGCACGCTCCACCGCGCGACCAGCAGGCCGGCGAGCAGCGCGCACACATGTCCGACGGCGCTACCGGAGGTGTAGCCGAGAACGGCCCCGCGACGCCACTCCGCGACATATTGCCCCGTCCATTGCGGGTCGGTCACGGTGGACTCCCCCAGAGAGATGTTGGGGGCGACCAGTACGGCGGCCGCGATGGCGGTCACCACCATTAAAGTCCCGTAGCTGGCGATACGGCGGCGCTTGGCCTGCCTGATCGCGGAATTGGGTGGCATGTCGCCATCATGCATGATTACTGGGATCCCATGAGGCCAGATCACACGAAGCCACAGCAGACAAGGACCTCAATATCGTGATTAGTGAGATCTGGCGATTCCTCAGAGATGTGCACATACCTGGAATTAGGCTCATGAATCAGCAATAGAAGCCAGATAACGGCCACGGGCCTGCCAGCGGGTTTGGCAGGATGTTCGATATGGAGATTGCGGGTGTGACGATCGAGCTCCCGGTAAGCGATCTGGCGCGTGCGATGGAGTGGTACGGGCAGGTTTTCGACCTGGGCGGCCCGGATCTTGAGCCGGCTGAGGGCGCGGTGGACTACTTCGAGTTCGGCGATCCGGACGGCAATCGGCTCAGCGTCTCCTCGGAGCTGTAGCGAACCGGTCACTTCGGCAATCGGCCACCGTCGCCCTGCCCGCCTGCGTGTCAGCCCTGAACTCCGGCTTCTCCTACTCGGCTGACGGGCGGCGCCGCCTCACGCCGATTCCGGCGTCCACGCGGGGTCGCGTCCGGCGAGGCCGAGCGCGCGGTCGAACGCCGGGGCGCTCTCGGGCACCTCGACCACCGGCCCGAAGAGCCCTTCCCTCCCTGCGGCCTGCTCCGGACGCGCCGCCGCGGTGGTGAACGCGAGGACGGCCTCCGTGTCGGCCGGGCTGCACGCGAACGACTGGCCGGTCGCGCGGGCCAGGTCCCAGCCGTGCAGGACGAGTTCGTCCAGCGCCACCACGGCCATCTGCTCGGCCGGCAACCTCACGCCGCCGGCCTCGGTCGTCCCCTCCCAGGCGGCCGGGTCGCGCCAGGCCGCCACCAGGTCGTCGAGCCGCCGCGGGAGCAGCGCGCGCCAGTGCGGGTCGAGCCGCGCGGTCCCGATCCCCGGCCGCGGGCCGTCCCCGTCCGGTACGGACTTCCTGGCCGCCCAGGTGAACGCCAGTGTCAGACCCATCACATGGTCGAGCAACCCGGCGACCGAGGTGCCGGCGCACGGCGTCGGGTCGTCCATCCGGTCCTCGGTCACGCCGTCCAGCAGGCGTACCACTTCACGGGCGGCGGACTCCAGATCGATCGCGGGCATGACGGTTCCTCTCCTCAGGACGTTTCTCGTGTCTCCACCGTGTCGACTCCCCGGGATCGAAGAAGTCATCGGTCCCCGCCCGAGCCGTGATCGGCGCGGGCACGTTGCATGATGCGGGGGCGGCTGCGCGGGGGCGTTGCATGATGCTGCAACCGGGTCTGCAACTCCTCCACCTGCCTGGCACCGTTGCGGGCCGCCATGCTGTGGCGCATGGATCGTTTGGACGTCATCGACACCTGCACGCGCCTGGCCTGGCACGCCGACCAGCGCGAATGGGACCGTCTCGGCTCGGTGTTCGCCGACGAGGTGACCCTCGACTACACCAGCCTCAACGGCGGCGAGCCCGCCACCCTCACCCCGGCGCAGATCGTGGCCGCCTGGCAGAGCGTGCTCGGCGGCTTCGCGGCCACCCAGCACCTGCTGGGCAACCATCTGGTCGCCATCGACGGCGACACCGCGGTGTGCACCGCGTCCTTCCAGGCCACGCACCGCAAGGCCGAGCCGTACGGCGGCTCGTTGTGGACGCTGGGCGGCACCTACCGCTTCGACCTCGTACGCACCGGCGACGGCTGGCGGATCACCGGCGTGGTGATGACCGCGACCTGGGGCGACGGCAACCGGGGACTCATGCCGTGAGAACGCGGACGATCATCGGCGCGGCGGCCGCCAGGAACGCCGGCGCGGTCGCCGACGCCTTCGCACCCGATGGCCTGGTCGTCGACGTCGGCAGGGAGATCCGCGGCCGGGACGCGATCCGCCGCTGGGCGGAGAACGAGGTCATCGGCGGCGTCTACACGCTGATCGAGCACACCCCGCGGGCGGGCGGCACCACGATGCTGGTCCGCTTCCAGCCCGGCGGCGTGGGCGGTTTCCGCGCCAACTACAGCTTCGACGTCACCGACGGTTTGATCACCAAGGCAACTCTGGAGTACGCATGAACAAGGTCACCTTCGACAGCGACGGCGTGACCCTCACCGGCGACCTGTACCTGCCCGAGGGGCGGGAGCGGGCCCCGGGTGTGGTGGTGGCGGGCACCTGGACCAGCGTCAAGGAGCTGATGGCCGACCGCTACGCCAGGCGCCTGGCCCAGCGCGGCTACGCGGCCCTGTCGTTCGACTTCACCGGGTTCGGCGAGTCCGGGGGCGCGCCGCGGGACGTGGAGTCGCCGGTGCGGAAGGTGCGCGACATCCACAACGCGCTGACCTTCCTGGCCGATCATCCCGCGGTCGACGGCGACCGGCTGGGCGCGCTGGGCATCTGCGCGGCGGCGATGTACATGGCCGACAACACCGCCCACGACCCCCGCGTCAAGTCGCTGGCCCTGGTCGCCCCGTGGCTGCACGACCCCGCCATCTGCGAGGACGCCTACGGCGGCGCCGAGGCGGTCGCCGAGAAGATCAAGATCGGGCGGGAGGCTCGGTCGCGCTACGATGAGACGGGCGAGATCGACTACGTGCCGGTCGTCTCCGGCAGCGACCCGCGCGCGGCCATGCCGTACGACATCGACTTCTACCTCAACCCGGCCCGCGGCGGCATCCCCGCCTGGCCCAACAGGTACGCCGTCATGGCCTGGCCCGACTGGCTCACCTACGACTCCATCGCCCTGGCTCCGCAGATCACCCAGCCCACCCTGATCGTGCACAGCGAGGACGCCGCCATCCCGGACGGCGCCCGCCGCTTCCACGCCGGGCTCGCCGGCCCCAACGACATCTACTGGACGCAGGGCACCCAGTTCGACTTCTACGACACCGAGCCCCAGGTCACCATCGCCGTCGACACCGCGGCAGCGCACTTCGGCAGGACGCTGCGATGATCCTCGTCACCGGAGCCACCGGCAACGCCGGCGGCGAGGTCGTCCAGGCGCTCGTCCGCGCAGGGGAGAAGGCGCGCGCGCTGGTGCGCCGGCCCGCCGACCTGCCGGTGGAGCAGGTCGTCGGCGACCTCGACCGGCCGGAGTCGCTCGACGCCGCCCTCCACGGCGTACGCGGGGTGTTCCTGCTGCCCGGCTACCGGGACATGCCGGGGCTGCTCGCCCGGATGCGGCAGGCCGGGGTGGAACGGGTGGTGCTGCTGTCCAGCCTGGCCACGGTCGCCACCGACACCCGCAACGCGGTCTCGGAGTACATGATCGACTCGGAGACGGCCGTCCGCGAGTCCGGGCTGGCCTGGACGTTCCTGCGGCCCAACGCGCTCATGTCCAACGCGTTGCGCTGGCTGCCGCAACTGCGCGCGGGCGACGTCGTGCGCGACGCCTTCGGTGACGTGCCGATCGCCTCCGTCGATCCGTACGACATCGCGGCCGTGGCCGTACGCGCCCTGCTGGATCCCGGCCACGAGGGACGCGTGCACCCGCTGAGCGGCCCCGAACGGCTGCTGCCCGCGCAGCGGCTGGCCGTGCTGGCCGAGGTGCTCGGGCGTGACCTGCGCTTCCACGCGCTCTCCGACGAGGAGGCCCGGGCCGACATGGCCGGCCAGCACATGCCGGAGAAGTACATCCACGCGTTCCTCAGCTTCTACGGCGCGGGAACCCTCGACGAGTCCCAGATCTATCCGACCGTGGAGGAGGTGACCGGGACCCCGCCGCGGACCTTCCACCAGTGGGCCGTCGCCCACCGCGCCGCCTTCTCCCGGTGACGGCCCTGAGGTAGCACGACCGCCGTCCGAGGATTCGTGGGCGTCCGGTTCCGTCGGGGGCGGGACCGGACGGAACAACGCGGCGGGGCACGCGGTCCCGGCGACGGACGCCAGTAACGGACGACGCTAGTAACGGACGCAGTCCTGCTTGGCCAGGACCAGGCTCATCCCGTCGACCTTGTTCTTGGACGACACGTAGAAGAGGTAGAACGCCTTCTTGTTGCCCGGCACGGTGGCGGCGGGGTAGCCACCCGGGCCGCGCCGCAGGTTGGGGTAGGCGGCCTTCAGTTGGGCGTTGGTGGACCCGAGGCTGATGCCCTGAGGCGTCTTGAGTCCGGGAGGTGCGACGATCATGGCCACACCGTGCTTCTTGGAGATGTACATCCCCACCCGGTACTCGTCGTACGGGTTCTCCTTGAGGTCCCACCCCGTGCACCGGGCGGAGTCGCCGTCAGGTTTGTGGACGATTCTCCCGGTCGCCTTGGCTTTCGTGGCGGTCATGCCGAGCTTCAGGTTCCCGTAGCCGTACGGCCCGAGCGTCGCCTTCCCCTCGGCGAGCGCGGCGGGTGCGAGGGCGACCGGCACGGCACCTCCCACCAGCGCCAGCACAAGCGCCGAGCCGCCGGCTCGTAACGCGGTCGTCTGCTTCATGGTGCTCTCTCCTTGATCTTGACCGGATCACTTTAGAGGGAGTTCGGATGGCGTGTGGGGGGTTGCCGCCGATCGGCGGGCGGACCTGACGTGTGTTCACCGCGGCGGGGCGGGAGAGTTGACCATGCTCCGTTAAACGTATTATGGTGCCAGGCGTGCCCGTTCAGGCTGTGTCGTCGGCCGGGCGTCACAGCCCGCAGCCGGGCCTCGGTGTCGAAAGCGTACACGGGGAGAACGCATGAGATTACGCAATGGTGTCCTCGCCGCCGCGATGGCGGTCTCAATGGGCGCGGGCGCCCTCACCGGCGCCGCGCCGGCCGCCGGGGCGGCGGTCGAGGCCGATGCGCCCGCTTCGGGGACGGTGACCCTGCTGACCGGTGACCGGGTCACCCTCACCGGCGGCGGCTACCACGTCGAGCCGGGCACCCGGCGCGAGGTGTCGTTCAACGTGTCCAGGCGTGACGGGGATCTGCACGTCGTGCCGTCCGACGCCCTGCCGCTGCTGGCGCAGGGGCTGCTCGACGAGCGGCTGTTCAACGTCACCCAGCTCCTGAAGTGGAGCTACGGGGACGCGCGACAGCCCGCGATCCCGCTGATCGTCCAGTCCGCCTCAGGGGAGGCGGCCACGCTCAGCGGCGCGCAGCAGGTCAGGCCACTGGCCGGGCTGGGCCTGGCCACCATGACGGTCCCGAAGGCCGACGCCGCGGCGACCTGGAAGAACGTGGTCGGCGGCGCCAAGACCCTCGCGTCGGGCAAGTCGAAGATCTGGCTCGACGGGAAACGCTCGTTCACCCTCGACCAGAGCGTCCGGCAGATCGGCGCACCGCAGGCGTGGGAGCAGGGCCTCACCGGCGCGGGCGTCACCGTGGCGGTGCTCGACTCGGGCTACGACGCCGACCACCCCGACCTCCAGGGCGTGGTCACCCAGGCACAAAACTTCTCCGACGAACCGGATACGACCGACAATCGTGGCCACGGCACCCACGTGGCCGCCACCATCGCGGGAGCCGACGAGCGGTACCGAGGCGTGGCGCCCGGCGCCAAGCTGGCCGTCGGCAAGCTCGGCACCCAGGGATTCACCGAATCCGCGCTGCTGGCGGGCATGCAGTGGGCGGCGGCCGAGGTCAAGGCGAAGATCATCAATATGAGCCTGGGCGGACCCGACACCCCTGGCGTCGACCCGGTCGAACAGGCCGTCAACACGCTGTCGGAGCAGACCGGCGCCCTGTTCGTCGTCGCGGCGGGCAACAACGGGAAGGCGGGCATCACCAGTCCGGGCACCGCCGACGCGGCGCTGACGGTCGGCGCGGTCGACAAGACCGACAAGATGGCCGACTTCTCCAGCCGGGGCCCGCGGGCCTACGACTACGCGATCAAGCCGGACGTGACCGCACCCGGAGTGGACATCACGGCGGCGGCCGCCAAGGGCACGGCCGACGGCCCGCACGTCGCTTACTCCGGCACTTCCATGGCGGCACCGCACGTGGCCGGGGCGGCGGCGATCCTCGCCCAGCAGCACCCGGACTGGACCGGCCGGCAGCTCAAGGCCGCCCTCACCGGCAGCGCCGCCCCCCAGCCCGACGCCACGGTCTTCGACCAGGGCGCCGGACGCGTCGACCTCGTTCGCGCCGTGGCCCAGCAGGTCGTGGCCGACCCGGCCAACCTCCACGCCGCCTTCCCGTACGGCGGACCGGCCGAAAGCGAGGTGACCCGCGAGGTCACCTACACCAACTCCGGGGACGCCCCGGTCGCCCTCGACCTCACCGTCGAAGGCGAGGTGCTGCGCCTCTCCACCCAGCGCGTCGAGATCCCCGCCAAGGGCAGCACCACGGTCACCGTCACGATCGACGCCGACGGCAGGGCACCCGGCGACCACCCCGGCGTCATCACCGCCAAGGCCGGCGACCAGACCGTCCGCACCGTCGCCACCGCCTACGTCGAGCCCGAGTCGTACGACGTGCCCATCAAGGTCGTCGGCAGAAGCGGCGCTCCCACCGGAGCTCTCGGCTATGTTTACAACGCCTCGGGCGACGAGCGCATGGCGTTCGTCGAGGGAGGTTCGGGCGGCGTCCGGCTCCCGGCAGGCGAGTGGTACCTGCACCTGACCGTCTACGAGTCGCCCTACTTGACCACCGCCCACCAGCCGGTGAAGGTCGCCCAGGGCGTGGAGGTGAACGTCGACGCCCGGCTCGGCAACCAGGTCAAGGTCTCGGTCGACGAGCCCACGGCGGCCCCCGCGAACGAGTTCGAGCTCATCCTGTCCCACGGCTCGTGGATCGGCGGCTGGCTCGCCTTCGGGCGGACGCCGGACAAGTTCTACCTCATCCCGACGAAGCAACCAGGGCTGACCCTGCAGACCAGGTCCCTCTGGCACAAGCGGGACGCGACACCGAGCCCCTACCGCTACGACCTCGTCGACCGGCGGACCGGGGGGATCCCCGAGGACCCCACCTACGCGGCCAGAACCAAGGACCTTGCCAAGGTGACCACCACCTACAAGGGCTCCGGTACGGCCACGACCGGCAATCAGTACCTGGCCTACCGGCTGCCGGGCGACTGGTGGTCGCTGGGCACCCTGACGGAGGACCTCCCGATGCCGGGCACGCTGATCCAGTACCGGACGCCCGGATTCACCTGGCGGACCACCGTCGAGTCCGGCAGCACCGGCCTGGAGGACACGGGCAGGCGCATCGACCCCGGTCACACGCGCGAGACGTGGAACGCCGCGGTGAGCGGCCCGTCGTTCGCCACCACCGGCGGCCGGCGCGAGGGCGACGTGCTGACCTTCAACGCCACCAGGCTGTTCTCCGACGGGAGCAGGAACCGGATCGGCACGGACGCCGACGCTGCCGTCGCCATCACGCTCGCCAAGGGCGACCAGGTGCTCGCCAGGAAGGACTACACGGGGTGCGACCTGCTGGATCCGGACCGGTGCACGTTGGGGGCCACGCTCCCTGCCGAGGCGGCCACGTACACGCTGACCGCGACCGGCACCCGCGCCTCCGTCTTGTCCACCTCCGTCGAGGCGACCTGGAAGTTCCGCTCCGAGCGCACCGCCAAGGCGCAGGCGCTCCCCCTCACCGCGGTCCGCTTCGCCCCCGAAGGGCTCGACGACCTCAACCGCGCCAAGCCAGGATCCACCACCACGCTCCCGATCTGGACCGAACGCAACCCCGGCGCCGCCGACGCCACCGTGCGGGACCTCCGCCTGGAGACCTCCACCGATGACGGCGTCACCTGGACCGCCGTCCCCGTGAAGGCCAACCGCGCAGGCTGGACGGCACGCGTCGCCAACCCGAACGCCGCCGGGCACGTGTCGCTGCGCGCGACCGCCACCGACGGCAACGGCGACACCGTGACCCAGACCATCCGCCGCGCCTACGCGATCGGATAACCCCCTCCGCTGGTGGGACGGCACCCAGCCGTCCCACCAGCCGTCAGGGTGTCAGGCCAGGACCGGTCCTTCGCGTGCGCGCCCAGACGACGGCGGTGATCACCGCCATCAGGACGCAGGGAAGGAGCATCACGGCCGTCCCCGCGCCCGCCGAGCGGTCGGCGCCCGCGAGGGGGTCGGCGTGGGTGACGATCATCAGCAGGTACGCGAGCGTGTTGTTGGCCGCGTGGATGACGATCGCCGTCTCCAGGCCGCCCGTGCGCCACGTGATGAGGCCGAAGGTGACGCCGAGGGTGAGGTAGTAGCCGTTCAGCCACGGGTCGGTGGACAGGTGGATGGCCGCGAACAGCACGCTCGACACGGCCAGGCCGAGGACGAGCGCCGTACGCGGCCCGCGACCCCAGCTCGCGGCCACCCGGAACGCCAGGCCACGGTAGCCGTACTCCTCCCCCGCCGCCTGCAGGGGCGACAGCAGGAGCGTGATGACGAACACGGCGACCAGGTCGGCGAACCGCCACGATCCTTGCGTGTAGGGCGAGAGGAGGAAGAAGCCGGTCATGTAGAGCGCCCAGATCGGCACGAGCGTCAGCGCCGCCCGGCCGAACACGGCGGGCCGGAAGGCGGACCGCACGGAGTGCAGCGACGCACCCCTCACCCCGTACAGCCAGCGCTGGACGCACATGCTCCATGGGATCATCAACGCGATCGAGATGAGGTTCGCGGCGTGGTAGATCGGCGTGAACTCCGTACCGCCCGCGATCGGGTTGGTCCTGCCGAGCGCCTGGTCGATGGCGGAGCCGAGGGCGCTGAGGACACCGCCGATGCCGAACAGCCCGACGAGGAGCAGCACGAGCGCCAGGACGCCGCGTCCGACCCGGCGTTTCTCACCGGCCAGTACGCGATGGTAGGGAACACCCGGCGGGACCGGCCGCGGTCCACGGCGGCGCCGTGACGCGTCGTGGAGCATGGTCGGTGCGGGGGCGGTCGTTGCGGGGGCGGGGTGATGGGCGTGCGGGTCGAAGGCCGGGGAGTCGGGACCGTTGTGTCGCATGCGTCCACCCTCCTGCGGGACTCGGCGCGGCAGCAGTGCCGTCGGCCATGAGCTCCTGTGGGATCTGCCCGGCACGGGCATGACATTTGCCATGGCCCCAGTCCGGCCGGGCGAGGTCGATCGGCTCCGACTCGGCGTCGGGCTCGGGGAGCCCGGTCAGCGCGGCGATGGTCGAGTAGCCGATGCAGCGAAGGGAGTGCGGCACCAGCAGGTCGGCGCTGGTCAATTGGGGGAAGACGGGCTGGGGCGCGGTGCGGCCCCCTCGGGGGTGGTGCGGGACAGGCCCGTGGTCGCGGGGTGGGCGGTCGCGGCGGCGTGTGCGGCGCCTCGTCCGTTGGCTCGGGCGACCAGCGTGCCCTGCTGGACGCGTACCGCGTGTTCGGTGGCGTCGTCGGCGTCCGGCACGCCGACGGCCGACGCCAGCAGGCCGTGGTCGTCGAGGACGAGACGCAGGCGCGGCCAGGCGTCCGGTGCGAACACGCGCCGCAGGCACTGGGTGAAGTCGCCGATCCTCAGCCGTACGAGACGGCCGAGCTCGGCCGGGTCGGTCGTCGCCACGGCCACGGTGATGCGGTCGCCCTCCCGCGCGGCGCGGACGGCCTCCTCGGCGGCGTCGAGACGGTTGACGCCGAGCACCGCGATCACACCGTCCTCGTCGAACCCGACCGGGCGACCGGTGACCAGGTCCCGCAGCTCCGGCGGCGGGTCCCACCGGTCCTGGCAGGCGCGGGCCGGACGGACGTAGGGCAGGTGCGGCGGGTCCCAGGTGTCGGCGAGGGCGAGCCCGTACAGATGCGCGCAGCCCTGCGCGACGTCGAAGGGGTCGCCGAAGCCGAGCGCCGGATCCACCGAGGCGCCGGGACCGTCCAGCAGTCTCAGTGCCAGCGCGGCCCGCCGCACCTGCCGCGCGGGCGGCGCACCGGCGGGCGCGTACGACTCCAGCGCGAGCGCCAGCAGCAGCGCCTCCAGCCGGTTCACCTGACCGAACACGGTGCGGATCGCGTCGTCGTCGAGCACCCCGGCCAGCGAGCGGACGTGCACCTGACCGGCCGCGGGTGTGTCTCCGGTCAGAGGCAGCCGTTCGAGCCAGGTACGGGCGAACGCCCCCAGCGCCTCGGCGGCCGAGGACGGGGCGGGCGGTGGCGATGAGCAGAACGACGGCGGGGCGTCGCCGGTCACGCCGCCCTCGACCAGGTCGACCAGCACCGCCAGGTAGAGGGCCCGCTTGCTCGGGAAGTTGGAGTAGACCGCGCCACGGGTCAGCTCGGCCCGCTCGGCGATCACGTCGACCTTCGCCGCGGCGTATCCGCGCTCGGCGAACTCCTCCCTCGCCGCGGCCAGCACGGCCGCGCGCGTGCGCTCCTGCTGCTGAGCCCTGGTCAGCCGGACCATCCGCGCCCCTCCCTGCCCGCACCCCGGTAAACCTGCCTTGACCCAAGAGAGAATACAGAGGCATCCCGATGGCAGGAACATCTCAACTCACCGCACGCCTGCGCTCAGACGCAACGGGCCGGGTTCGGTTCGCCGCGCTCAGGGCCGGACGCCGGGCGTCCAGCGCGTGCCGTACCAGCGACGCCGACGAGACTCGACCGCTGCTACGGCCGCCTGCGGCGGGCGGTGCCGAAGATGGACCTGGTGATCTCCCGGCCCAGGGCGGACGCCGCCGACCTGGCCATGGAGCGGAACTCCTTCGACTCCAGCACGCTCTCCAGCATCGACGGCCTCGGCTCCGGTTCCCGCTCCCTGGGCCTGTCCGGCTCGCGCGGGGCTTCGGAGGTCTCGGCGGGCTGCTGGGCGGACAGCTTCTCGGACAGGATCTCGTAGGCCGACTCGCGGTCGACCGCCGTGCCGTACTTCTGCCGCAGCGGAGAGGCGGCGATGACGCCCTCGACCACGTCCGGGGCGGACGGCGCCATGAGCGTCTCGGGAGCGCGCAGGCGGGTCCAGGCCACCGGGGTCGGCGCGCCCGTCTCCGACAGGACCGTGACGACGGCCTCGCCGATGCCCAGCTCGGTGAGCAGCCGTTCCAGGTCGTAGGAGGACGCGGGGAAGGTCGACACGGTGGCCTTGAGCGCCTTGGCGTCCTGGGGGGTGAAGGCGCGCAGGGCGTGCTGCACGCGCGCGCCGAGCTGGGCCAGCACGTCCGCCGGTACGTCCTTCGGCGTCTGGGTGACGAAGAACACGCCCACGCCCTTCGACCGGATCAGCCGTACGGTCTGGGTGATCGACTGCAGGAACGCCTTGGACGCGCCGTCGAACAGCAGATGCGCCTCGTCGAAGAAGAACACGAGCTTCGGCTTGTCGGGATCGCCCACCTCGGGCAGCGCCTGGAAGAGGTCGGCGAGCAGCCACATCAGGAAGGTGGAGAAGAGCTGCGGCCGGTCCTGCACGGCGGGAAGTTCGAGGGTGGAGACCATCCCGCGGCCGTCCTCCGTCACCCGGAGCAGGTCGCGCACGTCGAACTCCGGCTCGCCGAAGAACGCCTCCGCCCCCTGCGCCTCGAAGTTGGTCAGCGTGCGGAGGATGACCCCCGCCGTCGCCGCCGACAGCCCGCCGATCCCGCTCAGCGCCTCGGGGGTGGCGGTCAGGTACCGGATGACCGCGATCAGGTCCTTGAGGTCCAGCAGGGGCAGTCCGTTCTTGTCGGCGAAGTAGAAGATCAGTCCGAGCGAGGACTCCTGCGTCTCGTTGAGCCCGAGGACCTTGGCGAGCAGGGTCGGGCCGAAGGCGGTCATGGTGGCGCGGATCGGGATGCCCGACCCCAGACCGCCCAGCGAGAGGAACTCCACGGGGCAGGCGAGGGGCTGCCAGGTCTGTCCCACCTCGGCGGCGCGCTGGGAGACGCGTTGGGCGGGTGTGCCAGGTGAGGCCAGGCCCGACAGGTCGCCCTTGACGTCCGCGAGGAAGACCGGAACGCCCTGCGCGGCGAGCTGCTCCGCCATGAGCTGGAGGGTCTTGGTCTTTCCCGTCCCGGTGGCTCCGGCCACGAGGCCGTGGCGGTTGAGCATGCCCAACGGGATCCGGATGCGCTCTGCGGGGTCGGCGGTGCCGTCCTCGGACACCAGGGCCCCGAGCTCCAGCGCCGGTCCTTCGAAGTCGTACCCCTTCATCGCTCTCCCCCGCTTGCCGGTGCCTCGCCTACGGCAGGAACGCCTTTCTCCCGCTTGAGGTACTACCTGCCCAAGGAGGGGCCCCGAACAGCTCGGACACCGGCAGCGCAGTGAAGATCTCCGCCAAGTCTTGTCAAAGTGCGGCCCCTGCCCGGCTCGCCCGGGTAGGGGCGGTGACTGTGCGAATCGGGAACTGGGACGTCAGGCCGTTGGGCGGCGGGATGGGCTGCCTGGCGATGATCGCCGCGTCGATACTGCTGTCCATCGTGCTCACGGTCGTCATCAATCTCCTGCTCCAGACGCGCTGACCCGCGCCACCACGCAGGCCGCCCGCACGCCGCCACCCTCAAGCCAGGCCGATGACGGCCTCACGTGGCGATGTCATCGCAGGCCCAGGTTGTCGTGCGCGTAGACGGCGGCCTCCGTGCGGTTGCGGACGCCGATCTTGGCGAAGGCGTTGTTGATGTGCGTCTTGACGGTCGTCTCCGCGATGAACAGGGTCGCGCCGATCTCGGTGTTGCTGAGACCGCCGGCGATGAGCCGCAGCACCTCGACCTCCCGGGCGGTCAGCCCGTCCGGGCAGGTCGTGACCGGCGGCGGGGCGGCGCGGGACAACGCGTCGACCAGACGGCGGGACACCGACGCCGTGAAGGTCGACTGCCCCGCGGCGGCGGAACGGAGGGCGGCGGCGATCTCGGCGCGCCCGGCGTCCTTGGTGAGGTAGCCGCGGGCGCCGGCCAGCAGGGCGGAGTCGACGGACCCGTCGTCGTCGTAGGTGGTGAGCACCACGACGGCCACCTCCGGATACTGCCGGACGATGTGACGGGTGGCCTCCACGCCGTCCATGACGGGCATGCGCAGGTCCATGAGCACGACGTCGGGACGCAGCTCGGCGACGAGGCCCATCGCCTCCTCACCATTCGCGGCGTCACCCGCGACCTCGACGCCGTCGACCAGGTTCAGCAGCGCGACCAGGCCCTCACGCATGAGCTGCTGGTCGTCCACGACCACGACCCTCACTCCGGCACCTCCGCTCTGACCTCCCAGATGTCGCCGTCCGGCCCGGCGCGCAGGATGCCACCCGCCAGGGCCAGGCGTTCCGCCATTCCCTGCAGTCCGTGCCCGTACGAGATCGGCCGGGCGGCCGGGCAGGGGTTGCGCACCACCAACCGCACCGCGCCCTCACCGTAGCCGAGCTCGACCGTGACCGGCTGATTCGAGGCGTGTTTCGCGGCGTTGGTGAGGGCCTCGCGGGCCGTTCTGAGCAGGCAGACCTCGGCGGCCGGGCTGATGGGCCGGCGGGTGCCGGTCGTACGCAGCTCAGCGGGCACGTCGTGGTCTCTGCGGAGTTCGGCGACGAGCAGGCCGAGGGCGTCGGCCAGCGGCGGGACGTCCTCGCGGAGGGCGGCCACGGCTGAGCGGGCCTCGACGAGACCCTCCCTCGCGAGCGCCCGTGACCTGCGGATACGGCTCACTGCTCCGTCGACGTCGCCGCGTTCGGTGAGCAGGGCTTCCGCCACCTCCAGTTGGACACCGAGTGCGCCCAGAGAGTGGGCCAGGACGTCGTGGAGCTCCCTGGCGATGCGGGCGCGTTCGTCGAGCGCCATGGCTCTGGCCCGGTCCTGCTGGGCGCGGCGGTGGTGCCGGCGGTGCAGCGCGAACAGGACGGTGCACAGAATCACCGCGCCTCGGACGACGATCGCCTCGCGTGGCTGGTGCCACCAGATCAGGCTGGCGGCGGTGAGGGCGAGGTCGACGGTGGTGACCGCGACGATGGCGGTCATGGTGGGAGTGACGTGGGCGGCGAACAGGAGCAACGCCGCGAACAGGAAGACCGTGGGAGCCGCCTGCTCCGACCCCGACACCGACGCGGCCACCGCCGAACCTCCCGCCAGCAGCGCCGCGACCGTTCTCGGGGCATGGCGGTCGAGGAGGACGAAGGCCAGCCAGCAGGCCATGGACGCCGCCAGCGCCGACCACACGAGGGCCGGGGCCCGGGCGGGTGACGTGGTGGCGAGCGACCAGGCCAGGACGAGCGTCATCAACAGCCTGGCCAGGCGACCGGTTTCCGGGTCGTCGGCCGCCAGCAGCCGTACGACCCGGGCTCGTACCTCGCGCATGGCCTAGCGGGAGTCCTTCAGGGTCAGAATCATGTCGACCAAGATAAGCCGGAAGACGACGAAGCCGACGATGACGAGTGCCGCGACGACGACGATCGCGAGCAGGAGCTTGCCGTTCAACTTTCCCCCGTTGGCGTCCAGGAGCCGGTGCAGGAGATCGAGCCAGAGGCCCGACCGGCCGTTGCGTTTGTCCATGGACGAGACGGTAGGAACGGGACGGGGTGGAGCGGCACCTCCGAAGGGTGGAGCGCGGGGTGGAGTTCGGCCCCGTCGAACGGCCCGCCGCCGGCAGACCCTCCGCATGAAACGGCGGCGCAGGTCTTGCCCACCTTTACCCGGCGGTCCGCAAGGCCGTTCTTTCGCCATTTGGAACGCCCTTCTCCCTGCTCGGTGGTTTGACGAGATCCTTTTGCCCGCTCATAGTGGTTGTGGTCCATCAACCGATTGCGCAACGACGCGCCGATGCTCAAACCTCGGGAGTTGATCAAGGCGTGGCGGTGAACCTCGGATCGATGGGGCGTCCAGACCATACCGAGTGGCCGAGAACCTTGGATCCCGGCATCCTCAGAGCCCAGGGGTGGGTGCCCAGTCCATTTCGCGAATTCGTATTGAAGGTCAATAGCAGGTGCGACCTTTCGTGCGCGTACTGCTACGTCTATGAAATGGCGGACCAGAGCTGGCGGGACCAGCCGATCCGCATGTCCGCCGCCACCGCCACGCGCATCGCCGCGCGCATCGCCGAGCATGTCCGGGCCCACGACCTGCCCTCCGTCGAGTTGATACTCCACGGCGGCGAGCCCCTTCTCGCCGGTCCCGACCTCATCGCCCACATCGTCACCGCAACCCGCGAGGCGGTCGGCCGGTCCGCCCGGGTGGGCGCCCGCGTGCAAACGAACGGCATCCGGCTCGACGTCGGCCACCTTCGCCTGTTCGCGGAACTCGATATCGCCGTGGCGGTAAGTCTCGACGGCGACAGGAACGCCCATGACCGGCACCGGAAATTCGCGAACGGCAAGGGCAGTTACGACGCGGTCACACGGTCGCTGCGCCTGCTCCGCGACTCGTTTCCGCATCTGTTCAGTGGTTTGCTGTGCACGATAGATCTGCGCAACGACCCATTGGCCAGTTATGAAGCGTTACTCGAGCACCGGCCGCCGAGGATCGACTTCCTGCTCCCGCTGGGCAACTGGTCGTTTCCGCCACCGGGGCGCCTACCCGGTTCCGCGGCGACGCCGTATGCCGACTGGTTGATCGCCGTCTTCGACCGCTGGTACGCCGCGCCCCACATGGAGACCGACGTCCGCCTTTTCAGCGAGATCATCCAACTGCTGCTCGGCGGCCGGTCCAACAGCGAAGCGGTGGGACTGTCCCCGGTGACGGTCCTCGTGATCGACACTGACGGCACGATAGAACTGTCCGACACAGTGCGATCGTCCTCCCCTGGTGCCGCCTCCACCGGGCTGCGCGTGGACGTGAACACGTTCGACGACGCCCTGCTCCTGCCCGAGGCCGCGGCCCGCCAGCTTGGCGAGCCCGCGCTCGCCCAGGAATGCCGGGCGTGCGACATGCGGAGCGTCTGCGGCGGCGGCCAGTTCGCCCACCGTTACCGCTCGGGGAGCGGCTTCGCCAATCCGTCGGTGTACTGCCCCGACCTGCTGCAGCTCGTCCGACACATCAGAAGCGTCGTGGCTGCCGATCTCGCCGCCCAGCTCGAAAGGCTTCGATGAACCTCCGCAGGCACCGCATATCTGACGAGGTGTTCGCCACTCTTGCGGCCGGAGGGGGTGGCGCCGAAGCCGTGCGCCAGCTCGCCACCGTCGAACGCAGCAAACATCTGCTGCTGCTGCGCGGGGTCGTGCAGAGCGCCAGGACGACGAGGCATCCGGGCGCGGGCCGGGCCGCGGACGCCTACGACCGGCTCGCCGCGCTGCAGGACGAGGCACCCGGGGCGGTCGAGGACGTGCTGTGCTATCCGGCCGTGGGAGCCTGGTTGCGTACCACCCTGCTCGCCCTCGACCACGATCCGACGCGGGCTCGGCCCGACCACCTCGCCGCGGTCACGGCGGCCGCCGCCATCAGGGCGCGGGCCCCGCTCTCCATCGACGTGCGCACCTTCGGGGGATCGCTGCCCCTGCCGTCGCTGGGGGAGGCGCTCCTACCGGAGGGTACGGCCACGGTGCGGTCCACGCCCCGGGGCGCGGAGGTCTTCGGCCAAGGCGTCCGCGTGCCGATCCCCGCGGACCACACCCGCGACGCCCCGGGCTGGCGCGGTGTGCGGCGGCTGACCACCTCCGCCAATGGCCGCACCCTCGATCTCGTCCTCGACGACGTCGACCCGCACCGCATGCCGGCGGACGTAGCCGACCGGCTGCCCGAAGGAGAGCTGCGGCGCTGGCGTTCCGCCCTCGATGAGGCGTGGGACATCCTCACCATCCATCACCCGGCCACGGCCGCAGAGATCGCGGTGGCGCATCGTGTACTCACCCCGCTTCGCCCGCCCGCCGACGGGCAGGTGAGCGGGACGGCCTCGGAGACCTTCGGCACGGTCGGTCTGTCGGCGCCCTCGGACGGCCTCACGCTCGCCGCGGTGCTCGCGCACGAGGTACAGCACGCCAAGCTGGGAGCCCTGCTCGACATCGTGCGTCTGATCGAGCCCGATGACAGTCGCCGGTTCTACGCGCCCTGGCGGGAGGATCCACGACCGGCCGGCGGCCTGTTGCAAGGGGCGTACGCCTACCTGGGCGTCAGCGGGTTCTGGCGGCGCCAGCGCACCCGCGAGCGCGGTGACAGGGCCCTGCTCGCGCACAGTGAGTTCGCGCGCTGGCGTACCGGCGCCCACAGAGCCGTGGACACCCTCCTGGCTTCCGGCCTGCTGACGCCTGCGGGAAAACACTTCGCCGCGCACATGTGCCGGGTGCTGGCCGACTGGCAGAGCGAGCAGGTGCCAAGTGCCGCCGCGGCGCGGGCGCGCGCGGCGAACGAGCGCCACCTGGTCCGCTGGCGACGGGCGAACGCGGGCCTGCAGGCGTGACGACGGCCGTCAGATGGGCGGTGGGTCGAAGTCGAAGTCGAGCTGCCTGCCCTCCGTCGCGACCACCGTGTCGGGGTGGTCGTGGCCGCGCACGCGTTCGTACTGGGCGATGGTCCGTGACTGCAGCTCTTGGGCCTGCTCTTCGGCGCCCCGGCGCCGAAGCACCACAGACAGGTTGGCGGCGCACCCGAGCGCCAACGGGTGGAGCTCACCGAGCACCCGCCGGGTCCGCTCGAGCGCGTCCTCGCTGAGGCTCAGCGCGGCGTCCAGCTCGCCGAGCGCCGTCAGGTCGCTGGCGAGATTGATCGCCACGGTGACGGAGTAGTGGTGGTCAGGGCCGAGCCTGGACTGCAGGGCACGCAGGCACTGGTCGTTGAGCTTGCGCGCGCTCTCGGCGTCTCCCCGCACCCGGTGCAGCAACGCGAGGTTGCCCGCGCATCCGTGGTTGTACGGATGGTCCTGGCCGTACGCTTGCGGATAGCGGTTCATCGTGTCCTGGGCCAGCTCGAACGCGGAGTTGATCCGGCCCGTGCTCCGCATGGTGTTGGCGAGGTTCATGGCGGCGGCCAGCGTGTCGGGGTGGCTCGCACCGTACAGCCGCTTGTATCGCTCGTAGACGTCCTGTGCCAACTCGAGCGCATCATCCACCCGGCCCGTACGGCGCAGTGCGATCGAACGGTCTTTGGCGGTGCGCAGGGTCACCCAGTGCTCGACGTCGAGCTCCTGAACGCCGAAGGCGTGGGCGTCCTCGCCGAGATCGCTGGCCTCCTCATAGTCGCCGCACAACCGCACCACCCGGGCGAGGTTGCCCCAGAACGCGAGGTGGGACACCTTGCTGACGTCGAGTTTCCGGCTGGAGAGGGTGAAGACCTCTTCGTGCACGGTTCGCGCGCGCTCGTAGCGGCTGATCAGGGCGTAGTCGAGGGCCAGGTTGTTCTTGGCGGACAACAGCTCGAGGTGGTCGGGCGGGAACGTGGCCTCGTGTCCACGCAGGACGTCCTCATCGTGCTCTCGTGCCCGGTCGAAGTCACCGAGGGCGCGC
The DNA here is from genome assembly GCF_039536965.1 of Nonomuraea antimicrobica. NCBI lineage: Bacteria > Bacillati > Actinomycetota > Actinomycetes > Streptosporangiales > Streptosporangiaceae > Nonomuraea > Nonomuraea antimicrobica. The sequence continues at coordinate 88,979 of NZ_BAAAZP010000163.1, forward strand.
AGGTCCGCCCCGAACCCCTGCGAGATGAACAATGACCTTTCGTGGTCCGGCCCGAAAACCTGGCGCGAACGCTCCAGCGCCGACCTGTCGGTCTCGTAGGCCTTCGAGTAGTCGCCCAGCTCACGCAGCACGAGGCCGAGCTGCGACTGTGCCACGATCACGTGCTCGTCGTGCGGACCGGAGTCCTTGATCCACTCGTCGAGGAAGCTCTCCACGAAGGCACGGCTCGTCTGGTGCTGACCGGACATGTAGAGGTAACGCACCATCTTGAGCGCGAACTCGCGCACCTTCGGATCGCGAGTGGTCGCCACCTCGGCCGGCACGATGTGCTGGACCAGCTCCGCGTAGCGTGGCCAGTTGGCCTCGTCGTCCGGATCGCCCAGCACGGCGCTGGCGAGCAGGAGGTGGACCACCTTCCGGTAACGGTGATGCTCTTCTTCGCTGAGGTCGGCACGCAGCAGCGCCTGGATGAGCCGGTGCACCTGCAGGGTGCGCGTCTCGGGATCGAGCTTGGCCAGGGCGTAGCGACCGATCACGCGGATGGCCTTGCTGCGCAGCAGCGGCCGATCGAGGAGCTGCTGCAGGCCAGGGCCCACCGCATCGGACACGCCCCAGCGGAAGACGTCGACCGGAATGGGCTCGGGGCCGAAGAACGCGCAGCACCGGAGAAGCTCGACGGCTTCGGCCAGTTGTTGCTCCAACTGGCTCACCGACAGCCGCCAGGCCGCCGTCATCGACCGTGGGTAGTCCAGCGGCTTGGGCATCTGCAACGTGTCAGGCATGTGCTTGGCGAGCTGCTGGAGGTATTCGTCCACCGAGATGCCCGCCTCGGCCTGCAGCGCGCCGGCCTGCTCCAGCGCGAGCGGCAGGTGCCCCAGCTCGTCGGCGAGCCGCTGAGCGTCCGCCTCACGCAGGTTGCTGGACACGCGCTTGTGCAGGAACTGAACGCTCTCGCCCTGCGTGAACACGTCCACCGGGACGGTCTCGACGACGCTGCGCCACTCCTGGTTGCGCGAGGTGATGAGGACATGGCCGGGACCGCGCGGAATGAGCTGGTTGATGTCCTCGGGGCGGTCGGCGTTGTCGAAGATGAGCAGCCACCGCTCGTACGGCTCGCCGCGGCGCAGCGCATGCAGAACGGCAGCCGCGGTGTCGTCGATGCCGACCGCCTTGGCGGGCGGGAGCCCGAGCCGGGGAGACAGCGCGGCCAGCGCCGCGGGCACCAGCAGCGCCTGGTCTGCGGATATCCACCAGACGAGGTCATATTCGGACTGATAACGCCAGGCATACTCCACGGCGACCTGGGTCTTGCCGACGCCCCCCATACCGTGAAGGGCATGCGGCACCACCGCGGTCACATCAGATGCGATTCCACCGCGAAGCCGTTCGAGAAGCCCTTCCCGACCAGTGAAATTCTTATTGCGTGGAGGTATCTTTTCGCCCCACACTTCCGGCAATCCGCCGCGTCCCACCGTCCGAGAAGCCGTCACGGACCGATCGTAGCAACACTGACGCGGGCCTCCTAGCTTGACACCTCAGGCGTGGTCAGCGCGCCAAATAATTCACATTCCATCCTAATATTCCACCAATATCCTCACATCATCATCTACTACACCAATCAGGATATAAAGGGACAGACCTCCGATCCGATGATCTTCGGCTCGAAGGTTCCACCTGGTCACAAACTTTGCGGCGTCCACGCCCCTCCCCCTAGGCAAGGTCCGTCATATGGGCGATGCTGTGGCAGGCATGCCTTCACGAAGCGGGCTCGCGCGGCCCGACTGTGCGAGCGACCGCACTGAAGTCTGGAGTGACAGTGGAGAGGCAGGAGGATGGTTTGCACGAGCGTGTCGACGAGGACGACGGTGGCCTGCTTGATCTCTCTGGAGCCTCGCTCCGCGACATAGCGGCCCTCTCCGCGGAAGACCCCTCCGTGTTCGGCCAGGCGGTGAAGAGGGCGCTGGCCCAGAACGGATCGCTCCTCGGGTTCAATCAGAGCATATGACGCCACTTCTCGACACGGATCGCAGCCAGCTCCCCGCGAGGCAAGGGAGGAGAACGGAATGCGGGCGCACGCGGGCTCTGCGGTGGGTCGCGGCGTGAGTGCGCCGCCCACCGGCATAAACTCACGTCGTACGTCGAACCGGGCTCCGCCGGGCGACGGCGCTTACCGTGAGAGGAGTCGACAGCATTTCTGAGCAGTCGCCGTCTTCTCCATGGCAATCGCGCACCCGGCCGACACGCCTCCTTCTCGCCATCGCCGCATGGCTGTTCCTTCAGCCCGGCGGTCAGCGAACGAACGCGGTCGGACTCTCGTATCCGAAGCCGATCCTGCTTGCAGGACCCCCATTTCGAATGGGATCGCTGCGATGACTGTCAGCGTGATGGCCCACTATGTCGATCGGCAGCCATATGTCGGCGTACGCCCTTTTCGTGCGCAAGAAGCCGAGCAATTCTTCGGGCGCTCGGAAGCGGTGGCCGAGCTCGCCGACCGCTGGCGGCGGCATCGGCTGAGCGTGCTCACCGGGCCGCCCGGCTCAGGCAAGACCTCGCTGCTCCACGCGCGGCTCGTCTCCGACACCACCTTCCGCACCGCCGGCGTCCTGCCCGTCGGCCGGCCCTTCGGACCGCCACCGGCGGCGCTCGCCGCACTGCCCGAGCACAACCCGTACACGCTGGCCCTGCTCTGCTCCTGGGTGCCCGCGACGCCGCCGAGTCATCTCGCCGGGCTGTCCTTGTACGAGTTCCTCCGCCGCGCCGGCCATCCAGGCCGTCCGAGTCCCTTCTTCGTGGCGATCGACCAGGTCGAGAAGGTCTTCGAACGACACGCCCGGCTCGATCCCCACCGAGCCGACTTCCTGGCCCAGTTGCGCGAGGCCATCGGCGAGCTGCCGGATCTGCACCTCCTGCTGTCGGTCAGGCAGGAGCATCTCGCCGACCTCGAAGCCGCCCTGGGGCCCCTGGAGCCGTACGTGCTGGCCCCGCTGACGGCGGCCGACGCCGTGGAGGCCGTGGAGCGGCCGGTCCAGGGCAGCGGTAGATGGTACGCCGACGGCGCGGCCGAGGACATCGTCTCCGCGGTCGCCACGGGACGCGACGCGGTCGATCCGGTTCTCCTGCAGGCGGTCTGCTCCCGGTTGTGGGCGTCGCTGCCCGCCGACATCACGGCCATCACCGTCCAGGACGTGCACGCGCATCCCGGTGTCGAGCGATCGCTCCGGGAGTTCTGCGGGCAGGCGATCGCGGACGTGGCCGCCGAGCACAACGTCTCGACGCTGCGCCTCGCGTCGTGGCTGCAACGGACGTTCGCCACGGGGCCCGGCGCCGACGCGGCAGAGGCCGCCGCCCGCGAGGGCCTGCCCGCCGCCGTGCTCGCGGCCTTCCAGGACAGGTACGTGCTCGAGGCACGCCCGCCGTACCGGCTACGCCACGAGCTCCTGACCGGCCCGCTCATGAACCTGGACATCGACGATCTGCACCCGGGCGACACCGGTCCGGAGCGGCACCTGTCGGCGACCGCGTCCGCGCTGTTCAGAGGAGATCTGGCGGCCGCGGAACACAACGCCGGCGCCGCCCTCGCCGCTGCGGGCGAGGCGGACCTGACGCTGCTGGCGCGTGCCCAGTCGCGCATGGGAGACATCGCCCATCTGCGACGCGACCCTCAGCGGGCCGTGACCTGCTACCGCACCGCCGCCGCCCTGTTCGAAGCCCTCCAGGACAACGTGGCCGTGGCCTACCTGCTGGCCGCCATCGGCCACTCGCTCCTGGCGCAGGGCCTCGACGTCGAAGCGGTCGAGACCCTGCGCTCCGCCGTCGACCGGCTGCCTGCCGACCTCACCCTGCAGACCGAGTTGGGCCGGACTCTGTGGCAGGTCGGGCACAGCCGCGCCGGGGTGACCGTGCTCACCGAGGTGCTCGACGCCGATTCCCACACGCCAGAGGCGCTGCGAACCCGTGGGGAGATGTTGGCCGACCTGGGCCAGGCGGAAAGTGCCCTGCGCGACCTCGACCAGGTCCGGCCGCATCTACGCCCAGAAGGCCGCGCCGCCCGCGCCCTCGCCCTCATCGGCACAGGGGATTCCCGCGGCGCTGAGGAGGAGATGGCGGCCGTGCTCGAGGCCGGTTCCGGCAACGGACCCGCGCTCCTCTACGCGGCCCGGGTGCGGGCGCTGGGCGGCGACCGCACCGCGGCCGCGGACCTGGCCCGCCTCTCGCTGGCCGCCACCGCTCCCGCTCTCACCCGCCATCAGTACGCCGAGGCCGCTCAGCTCTTGGGGGACACCCCGGGCGGCTCCTGAGCGTCTTCCGGCTCGACGGCCACCCTGCAGAAGTCATCGACGCATCGATCCAGCCGCTGGAACGACGGCGGCTCCAGCATCTGCCCGCTCACGAACTGGCCGCCGTCGTCAAAGCTCATACGGGTGTGCCGGGTGGCCTGGCTCGCCAGACCGTACGCGGCTGTCGCCAGCGCCCGCGCCGTTCCGGCCACCTCGCCGGGGCACAGTACGGCCGCCCGTGAGGCCAGGTCGCCGACCGACGCCGCCTGCGCCTCGATGGCGGCGAGCCGCTCGTTCATGTCCTCCCAGGGATGGTGAGCCGCGACCTCCACCTGCAGCCGCAGCTTGAGAACACCGCCCAGGAGATCCCCGTACGCCTGCTCGCGCGCCTGTGTCTGCTGTTCTTCCCGCCGCCGCCGCGCCTCCCGCTCTTCCTTCCTGGCGGCGGCCCGGTTGGTCAGGGCGACGCCCCCGAGGGCACTGAGCGCGCCGACCATTCCACCGGCCGCCGAGATGATGGCCGTCACGACAGAGGCATCTGCCATATCAGGAGTCTGGCATCGGATCCTCATTTCTGTAAGGCGTTCTTCCGCCAAAATCCTCATATCGGCGTCTCGGGGTAGTCGTGATGTCAGGGCCGTACTCCAACTGGAGATCAGCGAGGAGTACAGACCTTCGCGGCGCAGCAGCGCGCCCTTGCCGGCCTTGTCGAGCCGGTCGTACTCCTCCAGGATCCGGGCCTTGTACGCGGCGGTGTAGCGGCGTGCCGTGGCTCGCTCGCGCACCTGGGGTCAGGGATCGGTGGATCCTGTTCGTTTGCTCCCACGAAGGACGTCTCCTTCCCCACCCTCAGTACGGAGTTTTGTGCCTGTTTGCTACCTCTGTCTATTTTGGCAGAGAGGGACACCGTCATCACCAGCGACCGAGACCAGACATGGATGAAATCCGCACGGTGCGGACGTTGCACCCCTCGTACGAGAGTTGGCCGACCTAGGGGACGGATGACATGCCTCTTGAGGGTGAGTACGAACCCAGCACTGAGCAGTGGGTACGTGAGCAAGTCGAGCTGTACGAGAACTCCGGCGGCACCAAGGGCACGACCTTGAGGGACACGGGATTGCCCGTCATCGTGATGACCAATCTCGGCGCCAAAAGCGGCAAGATCCGCAAGACGCCGCTGATGCGTGTGGAACACGAAGGCCGATACGCCGTGGTCGCCTCGCAGGGCGGCGCTCCCAAGCACCCCGTCTGGTACTTCAACCTCAAGTCCGAGCCCCGTGTGGAGCTTCAGGACGGCCCGGCGAAGCAGGACATGAGGGCTCGTGAAGTGACTGGCGCGGAGAAGGCCGAGTGGTGGCAGCGTGCGGTGGCGGCATATCCGCCGTATGCCGACTACCAGACAAAGACGGATCGGGAAATCCCGGTGTTCGTACTGGAGCCGTTCGAAGCCTGATCGCGGGGAAAGCCTGCCCCGCTGGACGCGTGCCACCGCCACCGCCGGCACCGACACGACGACGCCCGGAGCCGTGTCGGTGAGGCCGTCGAGGTTTCGACGCACGGTGGTGTCGGATGGCCGCCGCCGCACGCAGTACCGCGACGCGGCCGGGCGGTCCAGATGTTGTTGACCATGAGGGCGATCCTGCGGTCGAGTGCGGGCCCCGCCTGATCGGGATGGCAAGATGCGCGAACACGACGCCAACAGCGCCGTGATCGACACAGAGTAGCGTCCCGGCATCAGCACCGGCCCGCACCCGGCTCAACATGATCGTGATCTTGAGAACGCCGATCATGCAAAAGTGGGCCAGACTCACTTTTACATGGACACGGACACTATGGGTTCTTGGCCTCGCCTGACGGCACCTCGGATGGAGTCCTGCGCATCTCCTCTTCGAGAGTCGCGAGAACCGCCCGTGCCACCGCTCGCACCCGAGTGCGATGCCCGGTCAACTCCCTGGCGAAGCCTTGAGCGGTCCGACCGACCCAGATGGCCTGGCCACCGAACTGGTCACAGGCGGGATCGAGCGCCGTCTCCAACCGGTCCACATGCGCCCTGGCCTGGGCGATGAGGTGTTGTAATTCCGCATGGCGCGGATTGGGTACCGGAGCCATCGGCTTCCTATAAGAATTCGTTGAATGGCTTGCAGTGACCTACCGAACATTATGAAACTTGTCCGGATGCTGGCCCGCCTGCGGAGGAGAATCAATGACGAATCCGGCACGGCGCATGCTTTCGGCGCTCCTAATCACGCTTTTTGTGCTGGCCGGCTGCGGGGGGACGGATCATCCCGCCGTGCCCACGGCCGCCGAAGCGGGCTTGACACTCAAAGAGCACATCACGCGGACGCTGGACGGAGCTCAAGGCAAAGACATCAAGGTCACGGACCCAGGCGGCAAGGATGTTCCCTGCACTGAAGGCAAAGTCAAGCGCACCTACGCGGCCACGGCAAGGGACGCCTTCTACTCGGGAGATTCGAATTTGACCCTCCTGGCAATGATCGGCTCTCTAGACAAGGTCGCCGAATACGACTTCACCAGCTCGAATTCCAGCGACACCTACCAGGAAGTCGCGAACAAGGATCTCCACCTCCGTATCGTCCTGAGCGCACCGGCCAAAGGCTCGATGGTGGTGAGAGGCGAAACAGAGTGCCTTCCATCCAAGTAGTGATCGATCAATCGAGCTCTGTGGCCTCGGACATCGCCTTGTCACGTGCTCCGCGGAACTCCACGTCCAATCTCTGCATCGCCTCTCCGATGCGGCTCTCGTCGGTGAGACCGGATCCGTTGGCGATCAGCCAGTTGTTGAGGTTCCGGAGTGCTTCCTGGCTCTGAGTGATCTTCTCGAAAGGTAACAGCCGCCCGTTCTCATCGACGATCGGCGGAGAGTTGAACCGCTCGTCCGCCGCCGACACCTGCGGTCTGAACCCTCCGGCCATCAACATGTCCACCAACCACCTCCCTCTCGCCAGCGCAGCCAGCCTGGTCTTGTCGTCGAGAGCGTCCAGTCGCGTCTTGTCGACCTCGGACAACTCGTTGAGCGCGTTCCCCGCCACGGTGCTCATCACGATCCAGAGCGGCTGCCCCTGCAACGCCACGGGCGCCCCCGCCACATTGATGAAGAACCCGAGCCTGGCGGCCTGCAACTCGCGGAACGCCTGGTCCTCCTTGTCGAGCCGGCCTTGCACCGCTCGTTCGGCGGCGAACTGCATCCCCGCCGTGTATCCGAGCGCCCTCATCGCCCGTTGAAGGTTGTCGATGCCCCGGCCACCATCGGCTTTGGCCGCCGCGGTCATGAGCCGATCGGTCAGTCTGCCCATGCCCTCTTCGAACGGTGCGATGGTGGCCGGGGAGTTCGCGAACAGCTTGACGAACGCGTACGTCTCCTCGGGCGACAGCCGGAAGGCGGGCCTCAGCCCCGGCACGACCGTCTCCACCGGGCCGAAAGCGCTGCCTTGTGTACGGTTCGCATCACCGACGTTCGCACCCTCGGTGATCTCCGTGGCGTACGCGCCGGCGATCTCGGCCAGGTGCTTCCTGGTCGCGTCGTCGAGGTCCAGGGACCTGATCCCGCGCTGCTGCTCGGCCGGGGTGGTGTTGTCGAGCTCAGGCAGCGCCCGCATGAGATCGAAGGCGAATTTCGCCGATTCGGGAGCGTGCGCCCCGTCCTTCTCGTCGTAGGCCCCCGCCGCGGCCGCGAGCATCCGCCCGAAGGCGTCCGCCGCCTCAGGGCCGGAGGACACCTCTCTCCGGGTCCTCCAGTTGAGGTCTCGCAGCAGCGTCGACAGCGGCACGCCGTCCTTCCGCACCGCGGCCAGGGCCAGCCGGGCGGCGGCGGGATTGTTGCCCAGCGCGTCGAGATATCCCGCCATCTCCTTCCCCTGGAGCCGGCTGTCCGGCGTCAGCGCATGCGCTTTCACCACCTTGGCGAGCCACTCGGGCGGAAAGTCCCCCGCCCGGAGCAGCCAGCCCAGCGAGCGATCACCGGGGTTGCCCGGCCCTTGCGCGAGCTCGTTCTTGAGCTTGGCGAAACCAGGCACATCCGTACCCGTGAACACACCGGACCGATCACCGTGCCCACGCGAGACGACGTCCCCGCCACGCACCGCGGTACCGAAAGCGCGGCTCACCACATCGACCGCCTTCTCAGGGTCGCGCATGCCCGCCCGCACCTTCCCGACAATGCCGAGCGTGCCCTCAGCGCCGAGCCCGGCGAAGAACGCCGCGGTGAAATCCGGGTCGTCGCGGTGAGCGTCCAGCTCAGCGATGAGAATGCCCAGTGCGTCATCGTAGGGCCGCTCCATGAACGATCCGGGACCCGACTTCGCGTCCCTGAACCGCTCGGCCAGCTCCGAGCCCTTCTTCCTGGCCTCGCTCTGTGACATGAGCCGGCTCTCGTCGAACGGCAGCAGACCGGTCCGCCAAGGAGCCACGGCGTTCGCCGCCCTGGCCGCCTGGGCACGGCGGCGCAGCTCCGGCAGCTTCACATCCACCCACAACAAGGTGGCGGCGAGCGGTTGCAGATCCGCCGTGGTCAGCCTCGCCTGCTCCAGCAGCCGGCGCAGCGCCCCGGCCGCCTCGCCGACCCGGTCGCCACCGCTCTTGAACGTGGTGATGAACGTGTCCATGAGCTCGGGATCGAGCCCACTGTAGTCAGGGGACAGCGGGCCGGTGCCCGGCGGCGTCATTCCCACGATCGCCTCCCGCCTGTTGGCAGCCGCCCTCAGGGTATGGGCAGGATTGGCCACGTCGGCATCAATCGACCGGTTCGGCATATTCTGACGCGCATGTCCAACCGCCGCCCCAGACACGAGTGATCGGGTACTTCCTCACCCACGCGGGCACGGTACGCATAGTCGCGTAGGACCACCTGTCGTACCGGGGGCAGGCGATCACCCCCGCTGCCCGCGCGGACGTGCCGCACCTCTACAAGCACGTCGAAGCCGCAGCCTCCTCACTCCGAGGCGGAGGTGCGCAGCCGGCGCTCGGCGGGCGGGATCAGCAGCACCTCCAGCGCGCGTGCGCAGGCCCGCGCGTGCGTGACGAACCAGTCGATCCGCGCGTCGCTCATGACCAGCGGCGTGGAGCGCACGGCCAGCGCGTAACGCACGTGGCCCTGCCGGTCGAGCACCGGCACCGCGACCGTGCGGACTCCGTCGCCCGACTCCCCGTCGTTGAGCGCGTACCCGGCCTCGCGTACGCGGTCCAGTTCGGCGCGGAGTTCGCCGTGGTTCACGATCGTGCGGCCGGTCAGCGCCCGCAGGGGCCCGAGCGATTCCAGGTCCGCCCTGCCCTCCGGGTCCCAGGCCAGCAGGACCTTGCCCAGCGCCGTGGAGTGCAGCGGGCGGCGCAGGCCGATGCCGCTGTCGGGGTTGAGCGAGCCGCCGCTCAGGATGACCGCGTGCCTGTCGCCGCGGACGGCCAGGTCCACGGTGGCGGAGGTGATCCGGGCCAGCTCGGCCAGTTCGGGCGCGATGCGGTGCAGGCCGCGCCGGTGGAAGGAGAGCTGCCCCAGCTCGGTGATCGACGGCCCGAGGCGGTAGCGGCCCGTGCGCGTCTCTTGTTCCAGGAAGCCGGCGATGGCCAGCGTCCTGGCCAGGCGGTGTGTGGTCGAGGTGGACAGCCCCGTCCTGCGCGAGAGGTCGGACAGGCTGAGCGAGGCGTCCCCGCCGCCGAAGCAGTCGAGCATGCCGATCGCCCTGCGTACGGACTGCACGCCGTCTTCTGCTGCCATACGGGAAACTCCGCCATTCGAGTAGGGAGGGCTGGGGCCAGCTCAGAGCCGGTTCTGCCGAGAGTGTTTCCCGCATCGCGGGACATTCTTTGCATTTCCTACCAATTTACTAGCAAACTGCGTGCATGACCACAGCCGCGCTCGACACCGTCTGGTTCACCCGCTGTCCCGTACCCACCGCGACGGGCATCGCGGCCGACCTGGGCTGGCTGGCCGGAGAGTTCGCCGCCGACGGAATCGAGGTCAGATCCCTGCAGGACGGCGGCCCCGGCGTCCGCCGCGAGACGCACTACACCCACGCCCTGACCGGTCTGTTCCGCGAAGGCGGCAACGTACCCGCGCTCTGGGCGCGCTCGCGCGGCGAGGCCACCCGCCTGATCGGGCTGACCTGGATCGAGGAGCGGCAGGCCATCCTGGTCCGCGCCGACACCGCCCTGGAGCACCCCGAGCAGCTCAAAGGCCTGCGCCTGGCCGTGCCCCGGCACCGCATCGCCATCGACTTCTGGCGGGCCATGGCCCTGCGCGGCTTCCACGGGGCGCTGGGGCTGGCCGGGCTCGGCCTCGGCGACGCCGTGCCGGTGGAGGTCGAGGCCGCGCCGGGCGGCGGCCAATGGGAGACGGAGCTGGCCGCGCTGGCCGCCGGCAAGGTGGACGCGGTCTACGTCAAGGGCGCGCTCGCCGTCGAGGCCGCCCTGCGCCATGGCGCGGAGGTCGGCATCGACCTCGACGCCGTGCCGGATCGGCGGGCGCGGGTGAACAACGGCACCCCACGGCCGATCACCGTGCACCAGGGCCTGCTCGACGAGCACCCTGACGTGGTCATCCGCTTCCTCGGCGTCCTGCTGCGGGCGGCCGACTGGGCCGCCGACCATCCGGCGGAGGTCGTCAGGATCCTCGGCGCCGAGACCGGCGCGGGCGCGGCCGCCGTGGCCGCCGCCTACGTCCCCGGCGCCTCGCTCCACCTGGACCTGTCACCCGAACGCCTCGACCTGCTGGCCGAGCAGGAGCACTTCCTGCGCGGCCACCGATTCCTCGAATCGCCCGTGGACATCGCGGCCTGGGCCGATCACACCCCGCTCCAAGGAGTCACCCATGCGTAAGCTGCTGCTCGCCGTCCCTCTCGTCCTCCTGGCCGCGGCCTGCGGTGGCGGCACCAGCGCCACCGCCGCCCAGGAGCAGGTGGTCGTCCGGATCTCGGACCCGGGCAACAGCGGCTTCCTCGCCGTCGCCAAGAAGGACGGCAGCCTGGACGCCGCCCTGGCCAAGGTCAACGCCAAGGTCAAGTGGGTGGGCGACTTCTCCGTCTTCGCCCCCGCCGCCCAGGCCATCAACGCCGGCTCGCTCGACGTCGCGACCGGCTCGATCACCGCCGGCGTCACCGCGCTGGCCGTCAAGCCCAGCTTCAAGATCTTCGCCACGGTGCCGCCCGACCTCCCCGGCGAGGGGATCGTGGTCAAGAACGGCTCGCCGATCAAGTCGGTGGCCGACCTGGCCGGGCGCAGCGTGGCGGTCGGGCACGGCGGCACCAGTGAGTACCTGCTGCTCAAGGCGCTGCAGACGTTCAAGGTACCGGTGGACGCGGTCAAGCGCGTCTACCTGAACCCGCCGCAGACCGCGCCGGTCTTCGGCTCGGGCAAGGTGGACGCCTGGTCGACGTTCTCCACCTACCTCATCCCCGCCGTCACCGACCTGGACGCCCGGATCCTGGCCGACGGCGAAGCCATCAAGTCGGACAACTACGTGATCTACGTGGCCGCCAACAAGCTGCTCGACGAGCATCCCGAGGTGGTCAAGACGCTGTTCGAGTACATCAAGGAGGGCAGCACGAAGGAGATCGCCGACCCGGAGGCGTACCTGAACGTCTTCACCCAGGCGGGCCCGCAGGCCGTGCAGGGCGCGCAGAAGGACCTGGTGGTCGACCTCCAGAAGCAGGGCAAGCCCGCCCAAGCGGTCACCGCCACAGAGATCGCGAAATATCAGGATGTCGCGAAGTTCTTCCTCGACCAGAAGGTGCTCACCGCGCCGCTGGACGTCGCTCCGCACGTCGTGGACGTGACGACCCTCGGGAACGCGAAGCAATGAGCGTGGCAGTGCAGGGGCTCGTCGCCCCGGACCCGCCCCGTGCCGCCGGACGCGCGCCCGCGCTGACGTTCGCGCTGCGGGCCGTCGGCCCCGTCCTGCTGCTGGCGGCCTGGTACGCGGCCACCGCCTCCGGTGTCCTCACCGAGGACGTCCTCGCCGGTCCCCAAGACGTCGTCACGACCTTCGGCGAGCTGTGGGCCGACGGGCAACTCCCTGAGGCGCTGCGCGTCTCCATCACCCGGGCCGGCCTCGGCCTGGTGCTGGGCGCCTCCACCGGCCTGCTGCTCGGCGTCGTCTCCGGTTTCACCCAGCTCGGCGAGGAACTCGTGGACTCCTCGATGCAGGCGCTGCGCGCCATCCCCTTCCTGGCGCTGACCTCGTTGTTCGTCGTCTGGTTCGGGATCGAGGAGGCCTCCAAGATCCTGCTGATCGGCGTGGCCTGCACCTTCCCCATGTACGTCAACGTCTCCAGCGGCGTGCGCAACGTGGACCGCAAGGTCGTCGAGGCGGCGCGCTCGTTCGGACTCGGCCGGCTCGCCATCGCGCGCGAGGTCGTGCTGCCGGGGGCGCTGCCGTCGGTCTTCGCCGGGCTGCGCCTGGCCACCACGCTCAGCGTGATCGCGCTCATCGCGGCCGAGGAGATCAACGTGACGGCCGGGCTCGGCTACCTGATGGCCCGCGCCACCGACTACCTGCGTACCGACATCCTGGCGCTGTGCGTGCTGCTGTACGCGGTGATCGGGCTGATGGCCGACCTGACGCTGCGGCTGATCGAACGGGTGACGATGCCCTGGCGCAGGGCGGTGAGCATCCGATGAGGCCGGAGTCGGCGGGCCTCGCCGTACGGACGAGAGGGCTGCGCAAGGTCTTCGGCGAGCGCGCCGTGCTCGACGGGGTGGACCTGGACGTGCGCCGTGGCGAGTTCCTCGCGCTGCTCGGCGCGAGCGGCACGGGCAAGACCACGCTGCTGCGCATCCTCGCCGGCCTGGACGCCGCCACCGGCGGAACCGTGCTCGTGCCGCCGGTGCGCACGGTCGTCTTCCAGGAGCCGCGGCTCGTCCCCTCCAAGCGCGCGCTCGCGAACGTGATCATCGGGCAAGGCCGCTCGGCCCGCGCCAAGGGGCTCGCGGCCCTGGCGGAGGTGGGACTGAGCCGGCACGCCGACGCCTGGCCCGCGACGCTGTCCGGTGGCGAGGCCCAGCGGGTGGCCCTGGCCAGGGCCCTGGTACGCGAGCCGGAGCTGCTCCTGCTGGACGAGCCGTTCGCCGCGCTCGACGCGCTCACCCGGCTGCACATGCAGGACCTGATCGCCGAGTTGTGCGCCCGGCACCGCCCGGCCGTGGTGCTGGTCACGCACGACGTGGAGGAGGCGATCCTGCTCGCGGACCGGATCGCGGTGCTGCGCGAGGGCAGGTTCGTCACGGACCTTCAGGTCGGTCTCGACCGGCCGCGCGACAGGACGGACGCCGGTTTCGTCGAGCTGCGCCGCCGGCTCCTCGCCGACCTCGGCGTCGACACCCACGCGGGCTCGACTCGCGAGGAGGTGCCGCGATGACCGCGCCGCCCCCGCGCCGACCCCGCGCTGCCCGCGACGGCGCGGCCGCCGTACCACGTGCCGCCGCCCTGGTTCCTCGAAGAGACGGGGCAGTCAGCCCGCCCGTTTCCGCCGAACTTCTAGGAAAGATCTGACATGACCGTCCTGTTCATCTCCGGCAGTCCTTCGGCCGGCTCCCGTACCGGCCGCCTGGTCGACCATCTGGCCGGGCGGCTGGACCGGCCGGCCACGGTCCTGCGCCTGCGAGATCTGCCCGCCGAACCCCTGTTGCACGGCGACGTCACGCATCCGGAGCTGGCGCGGGCCGCGCGCCTGGTGCGGGCGGCCGAGGTGATCGTCGTGGCCACGCCCATCTACAAGGCCGCCTACACGGGCCTGCTGAAGTCGTTCCTGGACGTGCTGCCGCAGGGCGCCTTCACCGGCAAGTCGGTGGTGCCCATCGCCACCGGCGGCACTGTGGCGCACCTGCTGGCCGTGGACTACGCGCTGCGGCCGGTGCTGAGCGTGCTCGGCGCGCGGCATGTCACGCGTGGCCTGTTCGTCCTGGACACCCAGATCGAGCCGCTGGCCGAGGAACTGCTTCCGCGCATCGACGCCCTGCTCGAAGAGGTGCCCCTGGCGGAGGTGGCATGATGACCCACCCCGAGACGCCCCCGCGCGGCGGCGGCCCCGCGACCTCCCGTTTCCACGTCGTCCTCCCCACCAGGAGCACCGCCGCGCCGGAACTGCCCGCGTTCGTCGCCGACGTGCGGCCCGCCCTGACCGATCCCGCCGGACGGACCGCCGTGGCCGCGGACCTGGCGGGGCTGGCGGGGGCGCTGGTGCCGTTCGACCCCGGCGGGCAGGAGTCCCTGACCGTGGCCGCGAACGCCCTGCGCCGGACCCGGCACCTGCGCGTGGTCGCCGGGTTCCACGCCGCGGCCGCCACCCCCGTCTACGTGGCCAAGCTCTCGGCCTCGCTGCAGCGCTTCGCCGCCGGCCGGCTGGGCTGGCGGCTCGCGGTGGACCTCGACGCGGACGCGGCCAGGGCGCAGGGCGACTTCCTGACCGGCCCCGACCGCTACGCCCGCGCCGACGAGTTCCTGACCGTCGCCAAGGGCGTCTGGCACGGCGGCCCGTTCGACTTCCGCGGTGAGTTCTACGAGGTCGCCGCGGGCGGCTTCGGCCCGCCGCTGTCGGCGCCGCCCTTCCCCGAGGTGCAGCTCTCCGGCACCTCTCCCGAGGCCCTCGCCCTGTCGCGGCGGCACGCGGACGTGCACGTCTTCGCCGAGGACGACGACCTGGACGCCCTCGTCCCCGAGCTGCCCGGCCTGCGCTACGGCGTTCACCTGGCCTCGCTCGACCGCGTGGCGGAGTACGCGGGGCGGAGCGTCACCGAGTTCTTCCTCCAGACCGAGGACGTCTACCACCTCGGCGAACACGTGAAGGAGCGCACCGTTGCCGGTTGACATCTACTGGCGCATCCACATGGAGGGCGACCAGCCGTCGCTGCGCCGCCGGGTCCGCAGCCGGGGCGGATTCGCTCCCCACGGCACCGCCCCCGGCATTCGGGACGGCCGGGACGACGGCTACACGCACGCCGACTACATGGCCGAGGTCGCGCGGGCGGCCGAGGAGTCCGGCTTCGTCGGCGGGCTGCTGCCGAACTTCCCGCACACCGACGACCCGTGGGCCGCCGCCGCGACGCTGGCCCGCGAGACCACGTCATACCGCTTCATGGTGGCCTTCCAGCCCGGGTTCCTGCACCCGGTGCAGGCGGCCCGGATGACGGCCACACTGCAACGGGCGACCGGCGGCCGGATCGTCTACAACGTCATCTCCGGCGGCGGCGGTCCCGCGCAGCTCTGGTGGGGCGACAAGGTGGACCACGACGACCGCTACGCGCGCACTTCGGAGTTCCTGGACGTGCTCAAGGGCGTCTGGCAGGGCGGGCACACCCATCATGGCCGCTTCTACCAGGTGGAGAACGCGGGGCTGCCGGCGGAACTGGCCGGGCAGCCGTTCCCGGAGATCTTCTTCTCCGGCTCCTCCCCCGCCGCCATCGACGCCGCCGGCCGTCACGCCGACTACTACCTGTCATGGCTGGAGCCGTTCGACGCGCTGGCGGCGAAGTTCGACGCCGTACGCGCGCACAGCGCCACGCCGCCCCGATTCGCCGTGCGCGTGGACGTGCTGGCCCGGGAAACCGAGGAGGAGGCGTGGGAGGAGATCCGGCAGGGCTGGCAGGCCAGGCCGCGCGACGACGACTCGGGCGGCGGTTCGGGCGGCGACTCCGTCGGCGTGCGGCGCAGCCGCTCCTTCCTCGCCGAGTCCGGTGACGACCCCCGCACCCTGGAGGTCGCCCCCAACGTGTGGGGCGGGTTCAGCCAGTTGCGCGACGGCCCCGCCTTCGGCCTGGTCGGCGACTACCACCAGGTCGCCGAACGCCTTGACCAACTCCTGGACCTCGGCGTGGACGCCTTCATCCTGGCCGGGATCCCCCATCTCGAAGAGGCCCGCCGCGTGGGCCGCCATGTACTGCCGCTACTGAAAGGACGCACCTCATGACCACCCGAGTCGGCTACTTCCCGCAGAACAACACCCTGTGGGTGGCCCGCCACCGCGACCTGCTGCCCGGCGTCGAGTGGGTGGACCTGAACGCGCTGGGCCGGGGCGCACCGGTCGATCCCACCAGGGCGCTCCCGTCCGCCCACAGCGACCACCTGTTCGACGGCGGGTACGACTTCATCGGCACCGGCTCCACTCCCCCGGTCACCGCCCAGGCCAAGGGGCACGACATCGTGTACGTGGCGATCTCGGAGCCACGGGTCGAGAACGGCCGCCTGGTGGTGCGGGACGACTCGCCGATCGGCACCGTGGCGGAGCTGAAGGGCAAGCGGGTGGCTCTCGGGCACGGCTCGTGGCAGACGACGCTCCTGCTTCTGGCCCTCGATCGCGCCGGGCTCGGGTGGGGCGACATCGTCCCCGTGGACGCCTACGGCAACGCCGCCGAACTGCTGGTGAACGGTGACGTGGACGCCTGGGTGGGCTCCTACCCGTACCTGACGCCGGTCGAGTCTCGTACCCGGACGCTCGTGGAGACCGACGGCCTGTTCAGCCACCGCTCGCTCTGGTTCACCCGCCGCGACTTCGCGGTGGAGCACCCCGACGAGCTGGCCAGAATCGTCACCGCGCTCCAGGAGGCCGACCGCTGGACCGCGGAGCACCCGCGCGAGGCGGCGGCCCTGTTCGACGGCGACCTCGACGCCTGGGAGCACGCGCTGCGCACCCGCCCCTGGGGGCTGCACCCGGTCAGCGAGGAGTTCGTCGCCGAGCAGCAGCACGCCGCCGACCTCTTCCACGCCAACGGGCTGATCGAGAAGGTCTCGGTCGCGGACGCCGTACTTCCCGAGATCGGCGAGCTGGTGCTGCGGACCCGCTGAACCGAGCAACGAGCGGCGGGCGGTTCAAGAGGTCGTCACTTCACGTGACAGGACCACGGCGATCATCGGTTCTGCTGTGCTTCGGAGCGTCGGTGCGGGAGTACCGCGGCTGTCAGGAACCGCCCGTCCTTCTGTTCGACCGTCAGTTCGCCGCCGTCGGCGGTGACGCGTTGTCCGAGCGCGGCCAAGCCCCGGAGCTCGGGCAGCGGTGCCTGCTGGGCGCCGTCGTTGACGATGGTGATGCTCGACTCCGACAGGGTGACCTGCACCCGCGTCGCTTGGGCGTGGCGCAGGATGTTGGTCGTGGTCTCGCGCAGCACCTGGCCGAGCAGTTCGCTCGCGCCCGGGTCGACGTCCGCTTCGCGGTCGATGCGCACGTCGATGCCCGCGGCCTCGAAGAGGTTCCTGGCGTTCTCCAGCTCGGCGGAGAGGTTGAGCCGCCGCTGTGCGTAGGCGAGCGCCTTGGTCTGCGTGATGGTGTCGCTGACCAGGGCATGGATCTCCCTCAGCTCCTGTTTGGCGCGTTCGGTGTCGCTGTCGACCAGTTTTTGGGCGAGCGCCGTTTTCAGCTTCACCACGTGCAGGGTGTGGCCCTGGATGTCGTGCAGGTCGCTGGCGAACCGGACGCGTTCGCGGATCACGGCCAGCTCCGCTTCCCGCTCCCGTGCCGCCTCCAGCTCGGTGACGACGTCGTAGAAGCGCTTGTTGGGGAATCTGAGCCCGATGATCGCCGCGGTGATGCCCGTGGGGATGAGGACGTACCGGAACAGGACGCCGGAAACGTCCTCGTGCGCCACCAGCAGCCTCGACGCGCCCACCGCGGCGACATAGACGGTCAGCGCGACGGCCCACATGACCCGGCGCCGCGACAGCTGGGGGATGACGAAAGCGCCTGCGGAGGCGACGGCGAAGAACACCGCACTGCCACCGGCCACCAGCACGGAGTAGGGCCACACGGCTGCGGTGACGATCAGGCAGGGCAGCGCGACGCGCAGGACGTCTCCCGCCGCCCACCGCACGAAGGACACCAGGGCCGCCACCACGCCCGCGCCCAGGACGAGGGCGTCCCACCAGGACCGGGCGTCCGTCGCCACCACCACCGCCCCGGCGACGACGAGCAGCGGGAGGAACATGGTGAGGTTGAGCTTGCGCAGCTGTCCCTGCGCCGGCTCGTTGTCCTCGGACACCGGGTGTGTCGGGCTCACGGGTCCTCACCTGGTTGCCGGACGGTCGGTTCGCGCCGTGGGACCGCGGCCATCCACACCGGGCGCACTGGTCTGGCATGGGTGGCTCTCCGGGATCGAACAGCAGCGCCTGCCCAGTATTCTGCCTGCTCCGTGGTGCCGCCAGTGACACCGCGTCATGCCTTCACTGCGGAGATGTCATGACGCGGTCGCACTGGCAGGTCGCATCGGGCGCGACGACGCCGTTCGGCATCGCGTGGAACTCAGGTGACCGCCGTGATCACGGCGACGCTGACGGCAGTGCTCGACGCGGCGATCGCCGCGGCGGTGCGCGCCACTGCGGCGTTCACGGCCGCGGCGCCCCAGCTGCCGTCCTCGAGCTCCTTCGCACGCTCGTGGACCTTGGCCGACCACGCGAGCGGCGGCCGGAGAGCCGGCAGGGTGCCACTTGACGAGAGCAGCGCGATCACCGCCGCGGTGCGGGCGTCGGGACTCTCGCCGTCTTCCAGTACGGCACGCACTTTCCGCCGGAGTTCCGCCTCGTGGCCGGTGTCCTCGGCCGGCAACCTGGTCGTACGGAACACGCCCAGCACCCGCCTGCTCTCACGACGGATGAGGCCACGCTCGACAAGCCGGTCGATCACCGGTTTCCACAGCCCACCGCCGATGGCGAGCAGGAGCGGCTGTACCCTCTGGGGTCGCTCGGCGACCTTCTCGTAGGCGGACTGAAGCAGGGGGTCCGAAAGTGGGCCGTCCCCGACCGCGATGACCTTGGGACCGTTCAACCCCGGGCGGCCTTCGTCCGTCTCGACCCTGCCGCGAAGGGCGAGTTCGACGAGTACGGCGCCGCCGAGGGTGTAGTGCAGGGTGCCGGCTCCGGCTATGGCCCCCGTCTCGTCGTCGAGCATCAGCAGCATCAGATCCTCGACGATCAGCATGTCGCTCTGCATGTTTCTCCCTACCTTCTCTCGGTGGTCAGGCCGGACACGCCACGTCCTGCCGTGGGCGCTCTCCCGTGACCAGGAACTCCGTCGCGATGTCGTTGGCGCACCGGTTCTGCATGAACAGGTACGCCAGGTGCCCGCCCTGGTCGGCGGTCACCATCCGGGCCCGGTCGCCGAAGGCCTTCCGCAGTTGCCGGGCACCGGCCAGCGGCGTCGCCGGGTCACGGAGGTTCTGCAGGATGAGTACGTTCGACGGCCCCCGATCGGTGATCTGCACCGGTGGCTCGGACGGCTCGGACGGCCAGAACGCGCACGGCGTGATGTTGGCCCCGGCCGCGCCGAACATCGGGAAGCGGACCCGGTCGATCGCGACGTTGCGCTGGTAGGTCCGGACCGACTCCGGCCAGTCGGAGTCGTTGCAGATCACGTGCAGTTGGCTGGCCAGCATGTTCTCCACGTTCGGAGGACCGGGCGGCGGCGCCGGCAACGGGCCGCCGGTGTCGAGCGCCCGCCAGAACTCGGCCAGCCACGGCATTCTCCTGTCGTAGTAGAGCTCGGCGAACGTGATCTCGCGGAACAGCACGCCGTTGAAGCCCTCCGGGCTCGGTTTCGCGTCCAGCCGCGCGGCGATGTCGAAGTACTTCGCCCGCACCTGTTTCGGCGTCCGGCCCAGGCCGTACTCAGGATGTGCGGCGGCGAACTTCGCGAAGTCCGGGAACCGGTCCTCGACGCCCCGGCTCAACATCCTCGTGAAGGAGGCGTCCCAGCCGCCGGGGCCCGTCGCGCTGTCGAGCAGAACCCGGTCGCTGCGCTGCGGGAACAGCGTGGTGTAAACCGAACCGAGGTAGGTGCCGTAGGAGATGCCGAAGTAGGAGACCTTCGACTCGCCCAGCGCCTCCCGGATCCGGTCCATGTCGCGGGCGGTGTTCGCCGTGGTGATGTACGGCAGCATCGACGCCGTCGCCGACGAGCCGCACCGCTGGGCGATGCCGGCCACGTACTCGGCCTGCGCTGCGACGTCGGCCGCGTTACGCGCGAACTTGGGGATGTTGCTCGCCAGTTGCTCCGGCTTCAGGCCACAGGTCACCGGGGTGCTGTGGCCGACACCCCGCGGGTCCATCCCGATCACGTCATAGCTGTCCAGCACGCTGCGCGGCAGCCCCAGATCCCGCAGGATGGCCGGGAAGGCCAGCCCCGCCCCGCCTGGCCCGCCGCTGTTCGTCAGCAGCACGCCGCGGCGCTTGTCCGGGCTGGGGACGGCCAGGCGCGAGACCGCGATCTCGATCGTCTTCCCGCCGGGGTCGCGGTAGTCCAGCGGAACGTCGAGCGTCGCGCACTCCAGGCCGGCCCCGGTGACATCCTCCGGGCACCTGCCCCAGCTCAAGGTGTCCGATGCCGTCGCCGCCGGCACTCCCGTCGGGGGCAGCGCCGCCATCACCGCGGCAGCGAGAACGATTATGATGGATTTCCGCATCCTGATTTCTCCTCAGAACATGACGAACGGCGCTGTTGGACGACGGACCCGGACGTCATCGGCGCGGCTCCCAGCGGAAGATCCGGGAAGCCACCGCGACGGCGACGACCACCCAGCTCAGCGTGGGTGCCAGCAGAATCAGCGAGTCACCGATCGGTACGCCGCCGTTCCAGGCGTTGACGACCAGTTCGGCGGCCGAGCCGCCGGGAAGCAGCCGCTTGAGCAGCGTGAGGTCCTCGGTGCCGGCGATCCCCACCCAACTGGCCACGACGATGGTGCCGATGGCGATGGGCAGCGTGGTCACCTGGGCGTGCTCCGGGGAGTTGGTCACTCCCGCGGTGGCCAGTGCCAGCCCCAGCATCATGATCATCGTCGCGACGACGGCCGCTGCCAGGAGAATTACGTTGTCCGGCGCACCCGTGACCACGGCCAGCGCGGTCATGATCACGGCGACCTGTACCAGCGAGATGACGGTGACCGGGAGCAGCAGCCCCGAGAGGATGCCGGTGTCGCCCGCCGCGGTGGAGCGCAGCCGCTTGAGGAAGAGGTTCTGCCGGCGCGAGGCCAGCGTGGTCACCGTGGTGGTGTAGAGCGTGAACGCCGCCACCGTGAACAGCACCACCGCCGCGATGTATCCGAGACTGCCCAGAGCCGCGAACACCTCGTGCTGATAGATGAAGGACGCGCTGACCACCGCGGGCATGACGAGGCAGGTGACCAGAACCAGCCGGTTCCGGAAGATCTGGACCAGCTCACTGAGAGCGATCGAGAGCATGGCGAAGGTCCTTTTCTTGGAAATTCAGGGAGTGAGCTAGTCACTGCCGAGCGCACGGAAGACATCGTCGAGCCGGGTCGGTCCGGCTTGGAGGTCCCGCAGTTCCACCGCGTGGTCCTGGGCCCAGTGGAGCAGGGTGTGCAGGTCCTTCTGCAGGCCGAAGGTCTCGATGAGGTACTTCCCGTCACCCTCGCGCCTGGCCTGCAGCGGTAGCGCGGGTGCGGGGGCCGGCAGGGCGAAGCGGATGGCGGCGGGCAGGGTGCGCGTCAGTTCGGAGACAGTTCCTTCCCGGTGGAAGGTGCCTTTGTGCATGAGCCCGATGCGGTCGGCGCGCTGCTGAGCCTCTTCCAGGTAGTGCGTGGTGAGAACAATGGTGGATCCGTCTTCACGCAGCCGGTCCACCGCGTCCCACAGATCGTCCCGGGACTGGATGTCCAGGCCGGTGGTGGGCTCGTCCAGGAAGATCAGCTCAGGCGCTCCGTACACGGCGGTGGCGAAGTCCAGACGCCGCTTCTCGCCGCCGGAGAGCTGGGACACCTTGGTGCCGGCCTTGCGGGTGAGGTCGACGATGCCGAGCACGCGTTCGACCGTGTCGATGCGCTGGGTGAGGTTTCCGATCAGCCGGAGCGATTCGCGCACCGTCAGATCCGGCGAGAATCCGCTCTCCTGCAGCATGATGCCCATCCGGGGCCGCACCGCCCGCCGGTCGCGCGGGCTCTGCCCGAAAACCCGCACGGTGCCCGAGGTGGGTGTGCGGTGGCCTTCGACGGTCTCCAGGGTCGAGGTCTTCCCCGCCCCGTTCGTGCCGAGCAGAGCGTAGAACTCCCCGCGCCGCACCTGGAAGGACAGGTCCTGCACGGCGTGGAAGTCGCCGTAGGTGAGATTCAGACGGTCGACGTCGATGACTGGTGTCGAGGACATACCGTCGATCTCAGCCGTCGCCGCGCGGATCTGCCAGTGCGACCATGTCATGACCCCGCCATGACGTCCTTGGCGTGAACGCATGACGTGGTGTCACTGGTGCCGCCACGGGACGGGAAGAATACTGGCGGACTCTGCCGTTCGTTCGGTGGTGCGCATTCTGCCGGCGGCCGACGAGCAATGGTCAAGACCTGTGGATCATGAATTCCTGGGCGGCTGTGGGGACGGGTGATTCAGCGGGGCGTTCGACGAGCTTGCCGTCGATGAAGAGGGCCCCGGCGCGGTCGAGGGCGACCAGGTGGGCGCCGTTGACCGCTCGCCAACGCCTCTGCACGAACTCGATCAGTTTGAAGGCCATGGCCAGGCCGGCGGCACGGGAGCCGGGGAGGAGATGGGAGGGATGATCTGCCCGCGCCGGGGTAAGTGGGGTGGTGGTCGCCAGTGCCGCCGACATGCCGCCCGCGGCCACTCGGCGGGTCGAGGTCGGTCACCCGGCTGGTCGACGGCAAGGGAGATCCATCGTTGACTCCGGCCGCGAGTTTCGACAGGACAGGACGGTCCTCGAGTTTCGAGGGGGTTCGTGGCCATGTTCGATCGATTCGAAGAGTTCGACATCTCGACCGCGGGTGCGTCGATCCACGGACGCCGGGGCGGCAGCGGACCGCCTCTGCTGCTCCTGCACGGCATCCCGGAAACGCATCTGATGTGGCATCGGGTAGCGCCCCGCCTCGCCGAGCGCTACACCGTCGTCGCCACCGATCTGCGCGGGTACGGCGACAGCGGAAAGCCACCCAGTACCGCCGACCATGAGCCCTACAGCATGCGCGCGATCGGCCGTGACCAGCTCGAGGTCATGCAGCAGCTAGGCTACGACCGGTTCAGCGTCGTGGGACACGATCGCGGGGCACGCTGCGGTTACCGCCTCGCGTTGGATCACCCGGATGCCGTTCTCCGCCTCGCGGTCATGGACGTCGTCCCCGTCGGCGACGCTTACAACCGCGCCGACGGGAACTTCAGCCTCCTCTACTGGCAATGGTCCTTCCTCGCCGCGCCGGAACCGGTACCGGAACAGTTCATCAACGCGGCGCCGGCCAACCTGGTCGACTTCATGCTCAACTCGTGGTCCGAGGTGAAGGACGCTTTCCCGGCCGAAGTACGCGGCGAGTACGTCAAGAAGTTCAGCAGCCCCGATACCGTGCACGCCATCTGCGAGGAGTTCCGCGCATCCCCGACGCTGGACTACCAGCACGACGAGGCGGATCGCGGGAAACGCAAGATCTCCTGCCCCGTGCTCTTCCTCTGGAGCCGCCGCGGCGCGGTCGCGAAACTCTATGACGACCCGCTCGCGATATGGCAGGAGTGGGCCGACGACGTTCGCGGCGGCCCGGTGCCGGTGGGTCACTTCATCCCGGAAGAGGCGCCCGAGGAGACCACCCGCCAGTTGCTGAGTTTCCTGCAGTAGCGCGGCGACGTCCCGGGGACTCACCGGCCGCCTCAGATCGATCTGCAGGTCAAGCGCCCTGCGACGGCTTCTGAAGCGGTACATCTGTCACGCGCCGACGCAACACCGCGAGCTGATGACGCAGGACCAGGACCTGCGCGTCCTTCGACCGCTACGAGCAAGCCAACAGCACCGGCCAAACCCGGGAGCCGGATGAAGATCAGATAAAGCAGACGCAGCGCCAGCTTCTGCGCCTTGGGTCAGGCCCGCCGTAGCGGAGGCCGACTGCTGTGGCGGGTGCAGGCAGGGCTCCGTCCGTACTGGCTGCGCGACCTGGACGACGGATCCTGGCTCGCGGTGAACCCCGTGGTCGGCCTGCACAAGTTACGTAAGGCCCGGCTGCGCGAAGACGCCCGCCAGGGCCGGCCCCTCGACCCCGACCCGGGTCAAGCTCCTGGCCACCCTGCGCATCGTGCGCCGCTCGGTCACCGACCAGCCAGCCTTTCCGCCTTCGCCCCACGCCACCTTCTGGACGCGCACCGTCCACCAGGCCGGCCAGCCTCCCAATCGCAACCCGCCCGCCGACGCCGCAGCCACCCCCGAGCCGTCAAACGCACCCGACGAAGCAACTACAGGGAACGCCGCGGCCACCGACAAGGGCATCCGGCACGCAGGACCGCCCACCGGCGCGCTCTTGCCGCGGGCAACCTCGAACCAAAGCGTGATCGTTAACCAACGGCATTGACACGGCCAATAGAGAACGATTTGTCGATCGGAAACTCAAACGTCCAGCCGGGCCGCCCAACCAACTCTGGCAAGCGGCCCGAGTCCTCGCATACGCCCTTTATTCACTGAAGCGTAATTCCCACCCTCACAAGCAGCGCAGTGTTCATATCATGGCCGGGCCGGGGTCGACACCTGGCCACGATCAATCCTCATGATTACCCGGTAAGTTTTCACGTCTGAGCCTCGGATGTTTCATGCGATATATCGTCAGATCGCTGATGGCGTTCACCGCCACGATCATGCTCATCATCGGAATCGCGCCCAGCGCGTCGGCAGCGGTGAACCACTACCCAATAATCGGCCTACCGAACGTGCAAAGCGCCAACAACGGCGTGTCTTGGTTCACCCAGGCCGGTCGGTGCCACCACCAGAGCAAGTTCACGATCGCGGCCGGCGGTGTCGGGACCGGCGGCGGGAGTACGTCGGACCTGTGGGTCTACGGCAAAATGTTGTCCGGATACCCACGGGCGGCCAACGGCAAGCCCAACTGCCGGGTGTCGGTGGATGTCGAGTTGTACGACTGGACCCGCAACACCTTCGACCAAATCAGCGTCATCATGGAGCCCTATCCAGACCCTGACAGCGAATCCATCACGTATACGGATAACTTCAACCTGTTCACCGCCCGGAAGTTGGGCGACTACATCAGGTACAAAGGGCTGACGCTGATGGGAATCACGGTGAACGTCACTGACCTCAGTAACTCCCTCTGGAGGACCACGTACACCGGCAAGTGGTACGACACCCGCATGTGCTTGGGCGGTCCGCGGGAGCGCTGGGACTGCGGGCATTGGATGAAGGGAACCCTCCCTTAACCAACCTTGGACAACAGGCCTTCGTCCCGTCGGCGGTGGCCTGTTGTCGTTCTGATGCTGATTAACCTGGCCAGGTTTGCAGCACGGCTGATTCGTCTACAACGCCGGGTGACCAGAACTTTCGGCCACCGGACGCTTTGCAGGGAAACGTTCAGACCATGCGTACTGGGCACTCAAGGTGAAGAAGATATCCGTCACGAGTGGCTTCTGTACTTGCAGCACATAGTAAAGGGCCGCCTCCGGTAACCGGAGACGACCTTCCATCTGGATGGGGCTACTTGGCCAAGTGAGTTGTTGTCAGTAACCGAAGATCACGTTGTGTGATGGCGGCAGGGTCCAATCGTGCTCGCGGTAGAGCAGGACCAGTGCCGCTTGGGTGATCTTCCCGATGCGCCACGGGTCGAGACTGACCCGGCGCAGGGCCTTGAACGTGACGATGAGCAGGGCGTTGGCGCGTTCTCCGACGTGAAGCCTCTGATTTGTGAAGTTGATCTCTAGTCAAGACCACTTCTATCAGGGGCTTTACGTATGTCGACCACCGGGCCGCGGCATACCGAGACAATCGAGCCCTACGCAGAGCGGCGAACAGTTGCAGACGACAGCTCATTGCCTGCAAGTTCGCGCCGGCCAGGTCCGCTGTGACCGACTCAGCGCCTATCAGTGCAGCACCGTTTGCACCATCCTCCGCGTTCAGGCAGCGCGCACCATCCACCTCAGCCTTCAGACTGAGATCGGAATGGCTCGCTGTGAACGTGGAGGATATATGACGACGGAGTCGACGAAGTGGCGTGGTGTGGCCGTGGTGGGTGCGCTCATGCTGGGCGCGTTCGCCTTCAATACCACCGAGAATTTGCCGATCGGCATTCTCAACTTGATGTCCGACGACCTGGGCCAGTCGTTGTCGGCCATCGGGCTCCTGGTGTCCGGCTATGGCCTGACCGTGGCCCTCGTCTCGGTGCCGATCGCCACGATGACCCGCTCGGTCCCCCGTCGGTTAGTCCTCTGCGTCCTGCTGGCCACGCTGTTCCTCGCGAGCGTCGTGGCGGCCCTGGTCTCCTCGTACTGGGTGCTGCTGGCCAGCCGATTGGTCACTGCGATGGCCCAGGCGCTGTTCTGGGCGGTGATGGGGCCGTCGCGGTCGGCCTGTTTCCCCCGCGCGTCCGCGGGCGCGTCATAGGAGCGCTGTCCGTGGGCGGTTCGCTCGCCCTCGTCCTCGGGGTGCCCGGCGGCACCTGGCTGGGCCAGCATGCCGGCTGGCCGGTTCCGTTCCTGGTGGTCGGCGCGCTGGCCATCCCCTCCTTCATCGTGATCGCCACTGTGCTGCCGACGTCCCGCCCAGAAGCAGGCCACGCCGTGCGCGGCGTGGTGCCGGACACCCGCCGGTTCGCGGTCGTGCTGACCGTCACCGGCCTCACGGTCACCGGCGTCTTCGCCGGGTACACCTACATCTCCACGTTCGTGGTGGACGAAGCTGGGTTCAGCGAGTCCTCCGTCAGCACCCTGCTCCTGGTCCTCGGCATCACCGGCATCGTCGGCGTCGCGGTGTACGGACGGCTCCTCGACCGCTTTCCCCGCGCGACCCTCACGCTCCCCGTGACGACGCAGGCGGTGGCGCTGCTCGGCCTGTCCGCCGCGGGCGAGTCGCAGACTCTGGCAGTGATCATGATCGTGTTCCTCGGCGCCTCGCTGGGGCCCATCTTCATGGCCACACAGAGCCAGGTCATGCACTTCGCACCGGGCCGCACGGAAACAGCCATCGCCGCGAACGGCGCCGCCTACAACCTGGGCGTGGCCGCAGGCGCCCTCGCCGGCAGCCTGCTGCTCCCCCTCATCGGCGTGCGCGGCACCTTTCTGGTCGGCGGCCTGATGACAGCCGCCGCACTGCTGCTCCTCCTTGAGGAGCAACTTCTGTCCCTGGGCCGCAAAGAACGGTGCACCGACACCCTCGAGAAGGCGCAGGGAAGGCACGAAACGGATTCTCTCTCGCAGGGGTAGCTCGAACGTTGCACATTTGATCGCAAGGTAGGTCCGGACGTCGCGAGGTTCGCGTGGCCTGGGCAGTTGTGGTGGTCAGGAAAGCACAAGCATCACGGCGGCAACATCCAGGTCATCTCCGCTCCCGACGGCTGGCCCCTGTGGGTCTCCGACGTCCGGCCCGGCCGCGAACCCGACATGACCTGCGCCCGCCACCACAGCACCATCACCGCCCTGGCCGCCGTCCGCGCCAACCTGCCGAGCCTGGCCGACCTGGGCTACGAAGGCGCCGCCGACATCATCCACGTCCCGATCAAGAAGAAGGCCGGCCAGCACAAGCTCAGCAACGATCAGCACACCTACAACAAGCTCCTGAAAGGCCTGCGCGGAGTCGGAGAACGCGCCAACGCCCTGCTCACCGTCACGTTCAAGGCCCTGCGCCGGGTCAGTCTCGACCCGTGGCGCATCGGGAAGATCACCCAAGCGGCACTGGTCCTGCTCTACCGCGAGCACGATTGGACCCTGTCGCCATCACACAACGTGATCTTCGGTTACTGACAACAACTCAGTGTCTGCTGAGCACCAGGCGCTGGATCTGGTTGGTGCCCTCGAAGATTTCCTAGCGCATGTACCGCTCGACCCGGAACTCCCGCGTGTACCCGTACCCGCCCAGCACCTGCACCGCATCCGTGGTCACGCGCGTCGCCGTGTCCGTGGTGACCAGCTTGGCCACTGCATCAGTTCTGGCACCGGACACGCCCGCGCAGGGGACGGATCCACGCCTTCCTGAGGTCAGGCACCCATGACTGTTCGTCGCCGTTGCAACGATCACTCGAATCCGCCCTCACCACCGCTCGTGCAGCCAACGCAGCGATGCATGGGCAAGGGCCACCATCATGTCCAGCAGGTAGCGATCCGCCGACGGCCCCGCCGCCACGACCGTCTTGAACAAGAACCCGGCGTGCAGCACCAATAGGTCGTCGATCTGCCCGGGAGCGAGATGACGGGTAAGCCGATGGGCGTCGGCAAGCGGTTGCGGATCCACACCGCTCAGCCGCGCGCTCGACAACAACGTGACCACGTCACAGTACGGGGCACCCACCCACGCATGCGGCCAATCGACCACCACCACTCGATCCGGGCTCACCAAAACGTTGAACGGATACAGATCTCCGTGCAAAAGCGTGTCCCCAGCAAACGGCGACACCGCCGCCGCCTCCACCCCGACCAGCTCATCAAGGCGATCCACCGCCCACGGCGCCAGTACCGCCAAAGCATCGCGCTCACGGTGAGACGTCAACGCCTGCCACCCACCCAGCCGAGGCCGGGCGAGGATCCGCTCATCAATCGGAGACGGCGTGAGCAGTGCCACCAACTCGTCGGCCGTCTCCAAAACCCGCCGCAACTCCTCAACGCGCCATGGCTGCGCGGGGAGACGACCCTCGATCTCCTCGAACGCCAGAGCAACCCAGTCGCCGTCGTCATACACACCCAGCAAGCGCGGCACCGGCGCCTGCACCACAAGCCGCTCCGAGATCACCGCCTCCCGGCGATGAAACCCTGCCACCGCGGGCGCCCGCGCCGACTGCGCGGCCTTGACGAACACGCCCCTGCCATCGGCCAGCCGGACCCGGGCAGCCAACCCCTCCGAGAAGCCACCCGGCTGACTGACCGCGGCGACCACCTCGGCACCGAGCAGCCGCTCAACGCCCACGACCACCTCGGCGGGCAAGGCCGCCCACGCCAGCCTCCGCCCTCCGGTGGCACGCGGCATCTCCATGCGCATCCCATCACGATCTTCGGCCCATCCGGTACCGGCCATCTCTGCCCATTTCAGACGCGCGTACAGATCACGAACGCGATCGAGCCTACTCCCAACCCCAGGAAACGATCACACCCACGCCAGGGAACGATCTATCACCAGGGTTAAACCGACCAGGTCACGCCCACTCGTGAACACCTCGCTACTACGCCCTCAACAGCACCGATCACCGCACTCATGACGAGCAGAACGCGGCGATCGGCGGCTACGCCCTCGGCGCAATGCCCGCGCGCAACCGATGACCAGCTTCGCCGCCGGCTCACCCATCCGAAGCCGGACCAGTTGCCCGGCCGAGATCGTGTGACGGGCCACCGGTGCGGTCAGCCACCGCCGGTGTGGCGAACGGGACCGTGTCGGGCTTGCAGGTGGCTCCCTCGGCGGGAAGCGTACCGTCCGTCAGATAGCGGGAGGCCGCCTCCACCACGCAGGTGGACTGCTGAGCGGCCACGTGCCCCCACCCCTCGTTGACCAGGAGACGGCTGTTGCGCAGCATCCCATGCACGCGCTGCGCCGACCAGAGCGGGGTCGCCGGATCGAACCTGCTGTTCACGATGAGCACGGGTTCGCCGGTGCGGGCGGTCCACGGACCCTCGTACCTGATCTTGTTCGCGCTGCGCCATGGCACGCATGGGCTCGTCTCGTAGACTCGCAGCGCGCCGAACGGGCCTGCGCGCCCGTCGCGCTCGGCCGCGAGCCGCGTCAGGGCCCCGACAGTCCCGGGACCGTCCGTCTCTGCACAGGTCACCGCGTGGTAGGCGGGCATGATCGGCGAGGTGTACGGCGGGATGCCGATCCCGGCCTGCTGGAATGTGACGATCTCGGCCGCGAGGGCAGCCGCCGCCTCACCAGACGGATCCTTGATCGCCTTGCCGACCTCCTTCAGAAACGGCGCGCCGCCGCCCTGGACGTTCCAGAACACCGGCTGGTACAGCCACTGCCCGGTCCACGTGACCACGTAAGAGTAGGTGAGCGGCACCGTCTTGCCATCGCTGCCCCTGAGCAGCACCGGCCCCTTGCGCAGTACGTCCAGGATGCGCTCGAACGCCGCCGCCGGGTCACCGTCACCGAACGCGCAACGTTCGCCGCCCGCCGCCTTGCAGAGCCGGAAGAACTCCTCCAGCGTCTGCCTGCTGGCGATGTCGCTGCCGATGCGGCTTGACGGCGTGGTACCCGGCTCGCCCGCGTCGCGCCGCCCGGGGTCGACGACGCTGTCGAAGACGAACCGGCCAGTCCTGCTTGTGAACATGTTTGCGTAGATCATGCCGAGGTAGGTGCCGTACGACTGGCCCAAGTAGTTCAGCCGCTCCTCACCCAAGGCCGCGCGAACCACGTCAAGGTCGCGTGCCATCGCGACGCTGGTGAGGTGATCGAGCAACGTGCCGCTCCGCTCACGGCACAGGCTCGCGTACCTGGCGTCCGCCGCAGCCCGCTTACGCCGCTCCGCCACGGTCACCGGCACATTCGACACGCCACGGGCGAGCGCCGCCGCCTCCGCCGCGTCCTCGAAGCATCGTACGGCCGGCACACTGTGCCCGATACCTCGCGGATCGACACCAACGATGTCGTACCTGGCCAGCACATCGGCGGTCACCGGGCTGGGTAGCGTGCCCCCGGCGACGCCACTCAGGTAGTCGACGGCCGAGTAGCCAGGACCTCACCGGTTCACCACCAGGGAACCCAGCCGCCTGGCCGGATCCTTGGCAGGGATCCTGGCCAGGGCCAGCGTCACCGACCGCCCGTTCGGGCGAGCGTAGTCGAGCGGCACCGCCACACTGGCGCACTGCAACTGCGGCACATCAGCGCACGCCTTCCACTTAAGCTCCGGCACCCGAACCCCGGCCACTCCCCCGGCGACAGCCTGGACCGACAGCGGCTCAGCGGCGGCCGCACCCGGCGGCACAGCACACACGACCATTCCCAGCAATCCCAGCAGCGCTCCGGAAACATGCCATCGCATGATCAACTCTCCCCAATCCGTGTGGCGGGCGCGACCCACGGCACCCGCGACCGATCTTTCCGAAGAGCGAGGACAGCGCGGCAGTAGCCGATGTCATCAACGCAGATGACATCTGTCATACGATCCCGCAAAACTCGTCGCGCCCGGCGAGAACTCAGAAGACGGCGATCGGGGGGAGCATGGGGATCTTGTGGAGTAGGCCGGTCTGGTGGTCCCGTGCGGGTGGGTCGGCCTCGACCTCGACGAGTTATTGGGCCTGGGGGGCGACGCTGGATCGTCAGCCACGAGAAGCGGGTGCGCAGGCGGCGTGCGAACTTGTCGTCGGCGTCGCTTTCCTCGACTTGGGCAATGATGGCTCTTCGAAGTTGCGCGGGGTTCAGGCAGTTGCGGCTCTTTTCGTGTGGTGGCGCAGGGGGTGCGGATTCGGGGGGAACCGTAGGCGTCACGGGCGACGGTCTTGATCACGCGGTTGGTGCCCTCGGAGCCGGCCGCTGCTGCCCGGCAGTCCCGCCTGCGCGGTGCTGGGCACCAGCCGCCGGATGTCGACCTCGTTCGACGGCATGCTGCAGGTTCCCCTTGACACGCTGCCGGACGAGGACGCTCTGACCTTGCTCATGCACCTGCTGGGCAAAGAGTGCATCACCCGCCGAACGCTGGTCGCCGACAACCGGCCGGTCGGCGACTACGCGATCACGGCTGGGGTCGTCAGCAGCCCTTGGTGATGCGGACCAATCGGCCACCGGCCCCGAAGTCCCACCGCTTCTTGCCCTTGGTGCCGCCGTTGGTCTTCATGCACTTGGTGTAGTTGGAACCGGTCGCGTCGCGGAAGTGCAGCTTGGCGCTCTGCCTGACGGTGCAGTGGTTGTTGAAGTAGACGGTCGCGCTGGAGATGCCTTCGCCCCACGAGTAGTTGACGTACCTGCGGGCCGAGTTGGAGCAGCGGTGGCTGTCTCGGTTCACGGCCTCCGGGGAGGTCCCAGCGGACGTGGCGGCGTGAGCCGCGGTCGCGGGCAGCGCCAGGGACGTGCCCAGGAGCGACACGACAAGGATCGTTTTCATCATGGGTGGGTACTTTGCTCACCTGTGCTGAAGCAGCGCTGAAATGTCGCTGAATTCGCTTCGGCGCGATGTTCGGTCCGGCACCCATTTACTCCCGGAACGGTAAGCGATCTCCTGGATGACCTCTTTTGAGGTGCCCAACAGATTCCGGACAGTCGGCTACATAAGCTGATAGAAGTCTGGAAGAGGTAGGTACGTGACGAGGCGTCGCAGGCAGTTCTCGCCGGAGTTCAAGGAAGAAGCCGTCCGCATGGTGCTGGAGGGCGAGCGGACGGTCGCGTCGGTGGCGCGGGAGTTCGACATCAACGCCAGCACTCTGGGCAGTTGGGTGAACCGGCATCGGGTCGTGAGCGCGCAGGAGGAGCGGCAGCCGGTCTCCGGGCCGGAGCGGGCGCGGATCCGGGAGCTGGAACGGGAGAACGCCGAGCTGCGCGAGAAGTTGATCTTCTTGAAAAAAGCAGCCGCCTTCTTCGCGTCCGAGACTCGATGACGCT
>NZ_BAAAZP010000164.1:0-62215 GCF_039536965.1 Nonomuraea antimicrobica
CGCGGGAGCCTTCGGGCGTCCCGGCGGCCGTCCGGCGCGTGGCCGCAAGTCGAAGCGGCAGAGGCGCCAGGAGTTCGACAACATGTCGGCGCCGGCGATCGGCGGCGTGCAGGTCGCTCGCGGCAACGGCGCGACGATCCGCCTGCCGCGCGGCGCGTCGCTGTCCGACTTCGCCGACCGCATCGGCGCCAACCCGGCCTCGCTCGTGCAGATCATGCTGCACCTGGGTGAGATGGTGACCGCGACGCAGTCGGTCAACGAGGAGACGCTGCAGCTCCTCGGCGCCGAGCTCGACTACAACATCCAGGTCGTCAGCCCGGAGGAAGAAGACCGCGAGCTGCTCGAGGCCTTCGACATCGAGTTCGGCGAGGACGAGGGCGACGAGGCCGACCTGGCCGCGCGTCCCCCGGTCGTGACCGTCATGGGTCACGTCGACCACGGTAAGACCAAGCTGCTCGACGCCATCCGCAAGACCAACGTGGTGGCGCGCGAGGCGGGTGGCATCACCCAGCACATCGGCGCTTACCAGGTCTCCGCCGAGCACGAGGGCCTAGACCGGAAGATCACCTTCATCGACACCCCGGGTCACGAGGCGTTCACCGCCATGCGTGCCCGAGGCGCCAAGTCCACCGACATCGCGGTGCTGGTGGTCGCGGCCGACGACGGTGTGAAGCCGCAGACGATCGAGGCGCTCAACCACGCCCAGGCGGCCGAGGTGCCGGTCGTGGTCGCGGTCAACAAGATCGACAAGGAGGGCGCCGACCCCAACAAGGTGCGCGCCCAGCTCACCGAGTACGGCCTGGTGGCGGAGGAATACGGTGGCTCGACCCTCTTCGTCGACATCTCGGCGAAGAACGGCACGGGCATCGACAACCTCCTCGAGGCCATCCTGCTGACCGCCGATGCCGAGCTCGACCTGCGGGCCAACCCGACGATGGACGCTCAGGGCATCGCGATCGAGGCGCACCTCGACAAGGGCCGCGGCCCCGTCGCGACCGTCCTGGTCCAGCGCGGCACGCTGCGCGTCGGCGACTCGATCGTGTGTGGCGAGGCGTTCGGCCGCGTCCGCGCGATGCTCGACGACAACGGCGACGCGGTCGAGGAGGCCACGCCGTCGCGTCCGGTCCTGGTGATGGGTCTGACCGCGGTGCCGAGCGCCGGTGACAACTTCATCGTGGTCACCGACGACCGGATGGCCCGGCAGATCGCCCAGCAGCGCGCGGCGCGCAAGCGCAGCGCCGACATGGCGAAGTCGAGCCGTCGCCGCACCCTCGAAGAGCTGTTCAGCGACCTCGAGAAGGGTCGCGTCGACGAGCTCAAGCTCATCATCAAGGGTGACGTGTCCGGTTCGGTGGAGGCCCTGGAAGACGCCCTGCTCAAGATCGACGTCGGCGACGAGGTCAGGCTGCGAGTCCTGCACCGCGCGGTCGGCGCGATCACCGAGTACGACGTCAACCTGGCCGTCGCCGACGACAACGCGGTCATCATCGGCTTCAACGTCCGCCCCGAGCCGCGGGCGCGCGACCTGGCCGAGCGCGAGGGCGTCGACATCCGCTACTACTCGGTCATCTACCAGGCGATCGAGGAGATCGAGGCGGCGCTCAAGGGCATGCTCAAGCCCGAGTTCGAAGAGGTCCAGATGGGCACGGCGGAGGTCCGCGAGGTCTTCAAGGTGCCGAAGATCGGCAACGTCGCCGGTACTCTGGTCCGCTCCGGCGTGATCGTCCGCAACAGCAAGGCCAGGGTGATCCGCGACGGCGTCGTCATCGCGGACAACCTGACCGTCTCGTCGCTGCGTCGCTTCAAGGACGACGCGACCGAGGTCCGCGAGGGCTTCGAGTGCGGTGTCGGTGTCGGCTACAACGACATCAGGATCGACGACGTGATCGAGACGTTCGAGATGCGGGAGAAGCCGCGCGTGTGACGCGCGGCCGGGCGCCCGGCGGGACATCCGCCGGGCGCTTCTCGCACGCCCTGGCCTGGTCCCCACCGCAGCAGGCCGGGCGTGCGCTCACCTCACCAGGACAAGCGGTGGTTGACAACGATGTATGTGGGTGCTCTGACCCTGGACATCCTGCTCGGCGACGTGCACTCGCTGAAGCAGAAGCGCTCTGTCGTACGACCGCTGATCGCCGAGCTGCAGCGCCGTTACCCCAGCATCGCGGTGGCTGAGACCGGCCACCTCGATCTGCACCGCAGGGCGGAGGTCGGCGTGGCGGTCGTGTCCGCCTCCGCGGGCAACTGCAGGGA
This sequence comes from Nonomuraea antimicrobica, assembly GCF_039536965.1. Lineage (NCBI taxonomy): Bacteria > Bacillati > Actinomycetota > Actinomycetes > Streptosporangiales > Streptosporangiaceae > Nonomuraea > Nonomuraea antimicrobica. The sequence goes on from NZ_BAAAZP010000164.1 coordinate 2,251, forward strand.
AGTGCTCGACGCCTGCGAGCGCATGGTGGCCTTCCGCCCCGAGATCGAGCTGCTGTCGGCCCGGCAGCGGCTCTACAACGACGAAGACTGAACGACAGCACGGCCGGGCAGGTCGTGCGTGAGGGGGAGCGAACATGGTGGATGCCGCACGAGCGCGCAAGCTCGCCGACCGCATCCAGCAGATCGTCGCCGAGATGCTGGAGCGCCGGATCAAGGATCCGCGTCTGGGCTTCGTGACCGTGACCGACACACGTGTCACCGCCGACCTGCGCGACGCGACGGTGTTCTACACGGTGTTCGGCTCCGACGCCGAGCGGGCCGACAGCGCCGCCGCCCTCGAAAGCGCCAAGGGCATCATCCGCTCCGAGGTGGGCCGCCAGACGGGCGTGCGGTTCGCTCCGACGCTGACGTTCAAGCACGACCCGCTGCCCGACAGCGCCCGCCACCTCGACGACCTGATCAACGCCGCCCGGGCCCGCGACGCCGAGGTGGCGCTGCGGGCCCAGACCGCCACCTACGCCGGCGAGGCCGACCCCTACCGCAAGCCCGAGGACGACCTGGACGAGGGCCCGGACCGGGACGAACAGGCGTGACACCCGACGTTCGCGACTGGGCCGGACGCCAGCCCCGGATGGAGCGGCGAGTGGCGAACGACTGTCCGATCCCCGAATCGTCGTGGGATCGTGCGCTGTGCCTGATCCGTGAGACCGACGAGGTCGCGCTGGCCTGCCACGTGACGCCCGACGGCGACGCGCTCGGCTCGATGCTGGCCGTCGCGTTCGCGCTGCGCTCGATGGGCAAGCGGGTGGTGGCCTCCTTCGGCGACCGGCACTTCGCGGTGCCGCGGCTGCTGCGGTTCCTGCCGGGGCAGGAGATGCTGGTGCCGCCCGACGACTATCCCGCCGCCCCCGACCTCATGATCGTCTTCGACTCCTCCACCTTCGAACGCGTCGGCCTGCTGGGCGCGAACGTGGCCGCGGCCCGCGAGGTCATCGTGGTCGACCACCACCCGTCCAACGCCGGGTTCGGCACCCTCGACCTCATCGACGCCGCGGCCGCGGCCACCGCCGTGCTGGCCGAGCAGCTCGTCTACCGGCTCGGCGGGCGCCTCGACCGCGACATCGCCACCTGCCTGTACGCCGGCCTGGTGACCGACACCGGATCGTTCCGCTACTCCTCGACCACCCCGGCCGTGCACCAGATGGCGGCCAGGCTGGTGGCGACCGGGCTGCGTACCGACGAGATCGCCCGCGAGCTGTGGGACCGCTCGCCGTTCGGCTACCTGAAGGTGCTGGCCGCCGCGCTCGAGCGGGTGACGCTGGAGGGCGGGCTGGTCTGGACGTACGTGTCACGGGTCGACCGGGCCGCCCAGGGGCTGCCGTACTCCGAGCTCGAAGGCATCATCGACATCGTCCGCCGCACCGACGAGGCGCAGGTGGCGGTCGTGCTCAAGGAGGACGACCACGGCGACTGGCAGGTGTCGACCAGGTCCAAGGGAGACATTGACGTGGCGGCCGTGTGCGCGGCGCTGGGCGGCGGCGGGCACCACAACGCGGCCGGATTCACCTCGTACGACACCGTGGAGGAGACGATGGCCAGGTTCCGGCGCGAGTTGCGGAAGGTCGTGTAGATGTCCGAGAGCGGTCTGATCATCGTCGACAAGCCCGGCGAGTGGACCTCGCACGACGTGGTGGCCAAGATGCGCCGCATCGCCGGCACCCGCCGGGTCGGGCACGCGGGCACGCTCGACCCGATGGCCACGGGCGTGCTGGTGGTCGGCGTGGAGAAGGCGACCCGGCTGCTCGGGCACCTGATGCTGACCGAGAAGGTCTACGAGGCCACGATCCGGCTCGGCGTCAGCACGAACACCGACGACGCCGAGGGCGAGGTCACCGCCACCGTCACGGCGGCGGGGGTGACGGCGGCCGAGATCCACAAGGGCGTGGCGGCGCTGACCGGCGAGATCATGCAGATCCCGCCCCAGGTCAGCGCGATCAAGGTGAACGGGCAGCGAGCCTACAAGATGGCGCGGGCGGGCGAGGAGGTCGAGCTGGCGGCCCGGCCCGTCACGGTGCGGGAGTTCGTCGTAGGCGACATCCGGGCCGAGGGCGAGGTCGTCGACGTGGACGCGGTCGTGACCTGCTCCAGCGGCACCTACATCCGCGCGCTGGCCCGCGACCTCGGGGCCGCGCTCGGCGTCGGCGGCCATCTGACGCGGCTGCGGCGTACCCGGGTGGGCCCCTACGACCTGTCGCTGGCCAGGAGCGTCGACCAGCTCGCCGAGGAGTGCGTGATCCTGCCGATCGGCGAGGCGGTGGCGGCGGCGTTCCCCCGGCGGGACGTCACGGCCGAGGAGGCCCGCGTCATCGGGCACGGCGGGCGGCTGCCCGCGGCCGGGCTCGGAACGGGCCCCATCGGCGTGTTCGGGCCGGAGGGCGAGCTGCTGGCGCTGGTGGAGGAGCGGGGACGGGTGGCCAGGCCGCTCGCCGTCTTCGTGGGTTAGCGCTCGTCAGGCGGTCGTTAGCTAGTGGTGGCGGGCTTGCGGGCCACGATGACGTCGCGGACGATCGCCTGGTCGACCCAGTGCTCGAAGTCGGGGTAGTCCATGACCTCCAGGCCCGCGTCCGTGAGGATCTTGGCCAGGTCGGCGCTCTTGCCGCCGTAGGTGTTCCAGGCGATGCCCATGGCGCCGCCTGGACGCAGCAGCTCGGCCCACACCGGCACGGCCCGGCCCAGCAGCTCCAGCGGGCTGCGCGACAGGCCGGCGCCGCCCTTGCTGCCGTGCTGGACCCCGTAGGGCGCGTCGGTGGCCAGGATGTCGAACGAGCGCGGCTTGAAGAACTCACGGCTCCTGAGGGTGTCGGCGTTGACCACGGCCAGGTGCTGCACGTCGCCGCCCTTGACGGCCTCCTTCGACAGGCCGAAGGTCACGTTGAGCCGCCGCCCGGCCAGGGCGCGCTCGCGGCGCACCGGCACGGTCTCGGCCGTGTGCTTGAGCCGCTTGTTGCGCAGCCACGTCTTGATGAAGCCGCTGTACGCCTCGAAGTCCTTGGCGTCGACGTCGATGCCGTAGGCGTCGTAGCCGTACATGAGGGCCTGGTTGAGCGTGGTGCCCCGGCCGCACAGCGGGTCGAACACCGACAGCCCGTCGCCCAGCCCCTTGTCGCCCGCCAGCGCCGTGACGTTGAGCAGCAGCTTGGTGAAGTGCTCGTTGGTCTTGCCGGCGTATTTCTGGATGGTGATCAGGTCGCTGCTCAGCCGGTCGCGCGAGCGCATGGCCAGCGGCCTGAGCAGCTCGCCCTCCACGGCGAAGAGGGCGTAGACGGAGGAGAGGTTGGACAGCAGCCGGACGGCGGTCTCGCTCAGCGGGCGCTCGGTTTCGAACGTCACGTAGGGGACGCCGCCGATGGTCGTCTCGTCGCTGTCGAGCACCTCGCCGCCGAGGGCACGCGCGCTGAAGACGGCCAGCTCGGCGCGGGTCAGCCGGACGGCACTCTCGGCGTAGACCCGGTTGAAGGCAGGCAGGATCAGAAGCGCGTAACGAGGCATGATGCCCGATGATAGCCCCCTCGGTTGGAGGGAATGCCGGGCCTCGTGGCAGTCTTGTACGGGTTGATCCGGGGACGAGGCGGTCCCAGGACGAGCGAATGGGGCCTTACGTGCAGGGTTCGGAGAGGTCTGTGCAGGGTTCGGAGAGATCCGTCGTGACCGTCGGCGTCTACGACGGGGTCCACCGCGGGCACCAGCGGGTGGTCGGAAGGGCCGTCGCCATCGCCCGTGAGCGGGGGCTGCGCGGCGTGGTGGTCACGTTCGAGCCGCACCCCGACGAGGTGGTCCGGCCGGGGTCGCATCCGCACCGGCTGACCAGCCTCCGGCGCAGGGCCGAGCTGCTCGCCGGGCTGGGCGCCGACGAGATCGACGTGGTGGAGTTCAGCTTCGGCCTGTCGCGCAGCACGCCCGACGAGTTCGTCCAGAACGTGCTGGCCGAGCGGCTGCGCGCGGCGGTCGTCGTGGTGGGGGAGGGCTTCGTGTTCGGGCACAACGCGGCCGGTGACGTGGAGACCCTGCGCAGGCTGGGTGACAAGTACGACTTCGAGGTGGAGGCCGTGCCCCGGCTCGACGCCGTCTCCGCGACCTCGATCCGCGAGCTGCTGGTCGCGGGCGACGTGGCCGCCGCCGGGGCCCAGCTCGGCCGCCCGCATCGGGTGGAGGGCGTGGTCGTACGCGGCTACCAGCGCGGACGCCAGCTCGGTTTCCCCACGGCCAACGTCGAGACCCCGCAGTACACCGCGATCCCGGCCGACGGCGTCTACGCGGGCTGGCTGGAGTGCGTGCCGGTGGCCAACCTGCCCACCCTGTACGAAGGGGAGCGCTGGCCGGCGGCGATCTCGGTCGGCACCAACCCGACGTTCGAGGGCGTGCCGCGTACCGTGGAGGCGTACGCGCTCGACCGGGACGACCTCGAGCTCTACGGCGCCCACGTGGCGGTGGAGTTCGCGGCGCGGCTGCGTGGCAACACCCGCTTCGACTCGATCGAGGCGCTGATCGCCCAGATCCACGACGACGTGGAGGCCACCCGCCGCCTCACGAGTTGACCGCCGCCCCGGGCGCCTCACGAGTCGGGGCGGCCCCGGGCGCTCCACAGCCCGCGTGCCGCCGCCGCGCCGCCCGCGTCCTGTCCGGGACATCGCCGTCTCAGCACCGTCTCAGCGCCCTCTCAGCACCCGTCCCAGGCAGCGGACACGAGGTGGTAACCTTGCATGTCGGCTCTGTAGCGGCGGCGCTGCGCGCTGCCATGACGGCCTTCACGCGGCGACTGTAGGCACGCGCGGTCGTTCGCTCATATTTCATTCGCGCGTGCCCGTAGCTCGAAGGAGAGCCGTGTCCCTCGACACCGCTGCCAAGAAGACCATCATCAGCGAATACGCGACGGCCGAGGGCGACACCGGGTCGCCCGAGGTGCAGATCGCGCTGCTGAGCAAGCGCATCAGCGAGCTGACCGAGCACCTGAAGACGCACAAGCACGACCACCACAGCCGTCGTGGTCTGCTGCTGCTCGTCGGGCGCCGGCGCCGCCTGCTGAAGTACCTGCAGAAGGTCGACATCCAGCGCTACCGTTCGCTCATCGAGCGGCTCGGCCTGCGCCGATAGCATGAAAGGGAGCGGCGGCCTGCGCCGCTCCCTTCTCATATGGGGGTAGGACCCCATACGGTCGGGCGCGTGGCGACGTGAAACCGTCCCGCGCCTGACGTACAAATGAAGATCCGAGACACACAGCCCCCGCGTCCGCTCAGCACCATGCGACCCGCGACGCCTGCGGGCCGGTCCTCGGTAGTGGCTTCCGGTAATCACGCACGCGACCGGGCGCTTCGATCGAAGACCGGCGCTGCACCTAACGAGGGTGCCGGTGAGAAAAGGCGCGGGTGACCGACCACAAGGAGGTCCCCCGTGGAGGGTGTCCACACTGCTGAAGCCGTCATAGACAATGGCTCATTCGGCACGCGTACGATCCGGTTCGAGACCGGACGGCTCGCGCGCCAGGCGGCCGGTTCCGCCGTCGCCTACCTCGACAGCGACACGATGGTGCTGTCGGCGACCACCGCGTCCAAGTCGCCGAAGGAACAGTTCGACTTCTTCCCGCTGACGGTCGACGTCGAAGAGCGCATGTACGCCGCCGGGCGCATCCCGGGCTCGTTCTTCCGCCGTGAGGGCCGTCCGTCCGAGGACGCCATCCTCACCTGTCGCCTGATCGACCGGCCGCTGCGCCCGTCGTTCGTCAAGGGCCTGCGCAACGAGGTCCAGGTCGTCGCCACCGTCATGGCGCTCAACCCCGACCACCTCTACGACGTGGTGGCGATCAACGCCGCGTCGCTGTCCACCCAGCTCGCGGGCCTGCCCTTCTCCGGGCCGATCGGCGGCGTGCGGGTGGCGCTGATCGAGGGCCAGTGGGTGGCCTTCCCGACGCACCACGAGCTGGAGCGGGCCACGTTCGACATGGTCGTGGCGGGCCGGGTGCTCGACGACGGCGATGTCGCGATCATGATGGTCGAGGCCGAGTCCACGAAGGACACGCTCAAGCTGGTCTCCGAGGGCGCGGTCGCGCCCACGGAGGAGACCGTGGCGCAGGGCCTGGACGCCGCCAAGCCGTTCATCAAGGTGCTGTGCGAGGCGCAGTCGCGCATCGCGCAGGTCGCCGCCAAGGAGACGGCCGAATACCCCGTCTTCCTCGAGTACCAGGACGACGTCTACGCCGCCGTCGAGGCCGCGATCAAGACCGAGCTGGCCGCCGCGCTGACCATCGCCGGCAAGCAGGAGCGCGAGACCGAGCTCGAGCGGGTCAAGGCGCTGGCCGCCGAGAAGCTCCTGCCCGAGTTCGAGGGCCGCGAGAAGGAGATCGGCGCCGCGTTCCGCTCGGTGATGAAGAAGCTCATGCGCGAGCGGGTCGTCAGCGAGGGCGTCCGCATCGACGGGCGTGGCACCAAGGACATCCGGGCCCTGTCGGCCGAGGTCCACGTGGTGCCCCGGGTGCACGGCTCGGCGCTGTTCGAGCGCGGTGAGACCCAGATCATGGGCATCACCACCCTCAACATGCTGCGCATGGAGCAGGTCATCGACACGCTCAACCCCGAGCGCACCAAGCGCTACATGCACAACTACAACTTCCCGCCCTACTCCACCGGCGAGACCGGCCGGGTGGGCTCGCCCAAGCGCCGCGAGATCGGTCACGGCGCGCTGGCCGAGCGGGCGCTGATCCCGGTGCTGCCGTTGCGCGAGGAGTTCCCGTACGCGATCCGGCAGGTCTCCGAGGCGCTCGGCTCCAATGGCTCCACCTCGATGGGCTCGGTCTGCGCCTCGACGATGGCGCTGCTCGACGCCGGTGTGCCGCTCAAGGAGATGGTCGCGGGCATCGCGATGGGCCTGATCGCCGAGGGCGACAAATATGTCACGCTGACCGACATCCTCGGCGCCGAGGACGCCATGGGCGACATGGACTTCAAGGTCGCCGGCACCAAGGACGTCATCACCGCCCTGCAGCTCGACACCAAGCTCGACGGCATCCCGGCCCACGTGCTGGCCGCCGCGCTCAAGCAGGCCAAGGGCGCCCGCCTGGCGATCCTCGACGTGATGCAGGAGGCGATCGACTCCCCGGCGGAGATGAACCCGACCGCGCCGCGCATCATCACCATCAAGGTCCCGGTCGACAAGATCGGCGAGGTCATCGGCCCCAAGGGCAAGATGATCAACCAGATCCAGGACGACACGGGCGCCGAGATCACCATCGAGGACGACGGCACGATCTACATCGGCGCCACCGACGGGCCGTCCGCCGAGGCCGCCCGTTCGGCGATCAACGCCATCGCCAACCCGCACATGCCCGAGGTCGGCGAGCGTTACCTGGGCACGGTCGTCAAGATCGCGGCCTTCGGCGCGTTCGTCTCGCTCATGCCCGGCAAGGACGGCCTGCTGCACGTCTCGCAGATCCGCAAGCTGCACGGCGGCAAGCGCATCGAGAACGTCGAGGACGTCATGAGCGTCGGCGAGAAGATCCAGGTCGAGATCGCCGAGATCGACGGCCGCGGCAAGCTCTCGCTGGTGCCGGTCGAGGTCATCGAGAAGGAGGCCGCCGAGAAGGACGCGAAGCCCACCGAGCGGTCCGCCGACGCCCCCGCCGAGGCGCCGGACGAGCCCGAGACCGCCGCTCCGGACGCCGCCGAGGACAAGGCCGACCGGCCCCGCCGCACCCGCACACGCGTGCGCACCACCCGCGGCGCCGAGGGAGACGACCGGAACTCGTGACGACGACCACGCTGCACCCCGGCAAGGACGGAGCCGGGGTGGTGAGGCGCACCGTCCTCCCGGGTGGGCTGCGCGTGGTGACCGAGACCATGCCGACCGTGCGGAGCGTCGCGGTCGGCATGTGGGTCGGCATCGGCTCGCGCGACGAGGCCCCCGAGCACACGGGCGCCACCCATTTCCTTGAACACCTGCTGTTCAAGGGCACCCCCACGCGCGACGCGATGGAGATCTCCGCCTCGATCGAGGGCATCGGCGGTGAGATCAACGCCTTCACCGCCAAGGAGTACACCTGCTACTACGCGCGGGTCCTCGACGAGGACCTGCCGATCGCGGTCGACGTGCTCGCCGACGTGGTGACCAGCTCGCTGGTGACCGACGAGGACGTCGAGTCGGAGCGGGGAGTGATCCTCGAAGAGATCGCCATGCACGACGACGATCCCTCCGACGTGGTGCACGAGCAGTTCGCCGCCGCGCTCTACGGCGACTCGCCGATCGGGCGGCCCATCCTGGGCACGGTCGACTCGATCAACGCCCTGAGGCGCGAGCGCATCGCCGAGTACTATCACCGCTTCTACCGGCCGCGCCGGACGGTGGTGTCGGTGGCGGGCAACATCCGGCACGAGGAGGTCGTCGAGCTGGTCGCGCGGGCGTACGAGCGGGCGGGCGCGCTGAGCGGCCCGGCCGAGTTCGCGCCGCCGCGCACCAGCGGCCCCGGGGCCGAGACGCGCTCCGACGTCAAGGTGCTCGACCGGCCCACCGAGCAGGCCAACCTGGTGCTCGGCACGACCGGCCTGTCCCGTACGGACGATCGCAGGTTCGCGCTGGGCGTGCTCAACGCGGCGCTGGGCGGCGGCATGTCGTCCAGGCTCTTCCAGGAGATCAGGGAGAAGCGCGGGCTGGCGTACTCGGCCTACAGCTACACCTCCGCCTACGCCGACACCGGCCAGTTCGGCATCTACGTGGGCTGTCTGCCGTCGAAGATCGACGACGTGCTCAAGATCTGCCGGGACGAGGTGTCCAGGGTCGTGGCCCAGGGGCTGAGCGCCGACGAGATCATGCGCGGCAAGGGCCAGATGCGGGGCGGGCTCGTGCTCGGCCTGGAGGACACCGGGTCGCGCATGTCGCGCATCGGCAAGAACGAGCTGGTCTACGACGAGCTGATGTCGGTGGACGAGGTGCTCTCGCGCATCGAGGCGGTGACGCCCGACGAGATCACCGAGGTGGCCCGCGACGTGCTCAACCGGCCGCTCACGCTCGCCGTGATCGGGCCGTACGGTGACAAGGACTTCTCCGACGCCATCAGTTGAGCGTGCTGCCGCCTCGGCCGTGGGGGCGGCAGCACGATAGGGTCAGCCTGTGATCAGGGTAGGTGTGCTCGGCGCCCGTGGGCGCGTGGGCGTCGAGGTGTGCAGGGCGGTCGAGGCGGCCGGCGACATGGAGCTGGTGGCCGCGGTCGACAAGGACGACTCCATCGAAGGGCTCGACGGCGCCGAGGTGGTGGTCGACTTCACCCATCCCGACGTGGTCATGGGCAACCTCGAATGGCTGATCGGCCACGGCATCCACCCCGTGGTGGGCACGACCGGGTTCGACGAGGGGCGGCTGCGGACCGTACGCGGCTGGCTGGCGGCCAGTCCCGGCACCAACTGCCTGATCGCCCCGAACTTCGGCATCGCCGCCGTGCTGATGATGCACTTCGCCCAGCAGGCGGCGCGTTACTTCGAGTCCGCCGAGATCGTCGAGCTGCACCACCCCAACAAGGCCGACGCGCCGTCCGGCACCGCCCGGCGTACCGCTGAGCTGGTCGCGCAGGCGCGGGCCAAGGCGGGGCTGGGGGCGATGCCCGACGCCACCTCCACCGCGCTCGACGGCGCGCGCGGGGCCGACGTCGGTGGCGTACACGTGCACGCGGTGCGCCTGTCGGGGCTGATCGCGCACCAGGAGGTGCTGCTCGGCGGCGACGGCGAGATCCTCACGATCAGGCACGACACGATGAGCCGGTCGGCGTTCACGCCGGGCGTGCTGCTCGGCGTGCGCAGGGTGCGCGAGCTGCCCGGCCTCACGCTGGGCCTGGAGCCCCTCCTCGACCTCTAGCGCCTTTGAGCAAGTCTGAGCAAGTCGAACAGCACACGACTGTGCCCACGGCCGCGCACGGTCGTGGGCACGTCGTGAGGAGAGGGTCCCGGCTCCGCACAGCCGGGCCTACGATCATCAACCCTAATACGAGCGGCGAGTCGCACCCGAAACATGAGAACGTGTCGCCATGGTGCGATGGGCTGAAGAGCATGAGCTGGCCGGGCTGGTCTCGATCGAGCTGGCCGCCGATGGGCTGTTCGAGCAGGTGGGCATCGTGTTCCCGCCCGGCACCACGATGATCGAAGAGGTCGACGACCCGGGCGTGGTGCTGGTCGAGGGGGCGCCGCCGGCCGGGTTCGCGCTGATCGGATGGGTCGACGGCGACGTGCACCTCGAACAGCTCGCCGTCGATCCCGCGCACATGCGCCAGGGCATCGGCGGGCGGCTGGTCACGGCCGTGGTCGACCACGCGCGCGCTGCCGGAGCCTCGGCCGTGACGCTGACCACGTTCAGGGACGTGCCCTGGAACGCCCCCTGGTACGAACGGCACGGCTTCGCCACGCTTCCCGAGACCGAGTGGGGACCGGAGCTACGGGCGCTGGTCGAGCACGAGCGCGAGCTGGGCATCGAGGTCGCACCCCGCGTGGCCATGCGCCGCCGCTGGGGCGGCCCGGCCGGGGACGCCCGCGCCTAAGGCGTCTCGACGGCGCTGTGGGCCGCGCGGTCGCCCGTCCGGCGCTGGGCCGCCAGCACGGAGTCCAGCAGGCCGGGGAACAACCCGTCGAGGTCGTCGCGGCGCAGCCGGACCAGCCGGGACCGGCCCTGCACCGTGGTCCAGGTCACGCCTGCCTCGCGCAGCACCCGGTAGTGGTGCGACAGCGTCGTCTGGTGGACGTCGATCTCGCCGCCGATCGTGTTGCAGGCGTCCTCGCCCATCTGGTCGAGCCGCCGGACGAGCTCCAGCCGCACCGGATCAGCCAGCGCACGCAGCACCTCGACCAGCCGGATGGCCTCGGTCGCCGGCTGTGACACCTCACGCATCGCCGCCCCCTGTGTTCCGCATGCCCGCACACTAGCAACACATGGACGCATGGACAAGCATCCATATATCGCCTAGGCTCCCGCCCTGTCACTTCCGAGTCCCCTCTGGAAAGGCAGGCGCCACCCGATGGTGAAACGACTCCTTCCTCTGGCCCTGGCGACGTTCGCCGTCGGCACCGACAGCTACGTCATCGCGGGCCTGCTCCCCTCCATCGCCACCGACCTGCGGGTCTCCACCCCGGCCGCCGGGCAGCTCGTGACGGTGTTCGCCCTGGTGATGGCCCTGTCAGCGCCGGTCATGGGGGCGCTCACCAGCGGCCTGGACCGGCGGTCCGCACTGCTCGTCGCGCTCGGCGTCTTCGTGGCCGGCAACGTCGTCACCGCCCTGGGCACCGAATACGCGGTGGTGATGATCGCCCGAGTCGTCACCGCGATCGGCGCCGGGGCCATCAACTCCGCCGCCTCCAGCACCGCGGCGGCCGTCGCGCCGCCAGAACGCCGGGGCCGGGCACTCGCCTTCGTCATGGGCGGCCTCACCCTGGCGACGGTGCTGGGTCTGCCGCTCGGCACGCTGATCGGCCGTACCGACTGGCACCTCACCCTGTGGGCCGTCGCCGGGATCGGTCTCGTGGCGGCCCTCGGCATCGCCGTCGGACTGCCCAAGGTGACGCTGCCCGCCGCCTCACTGGGCGAGCGGCTGCGCCCGCTCAGGCAGGGCCGGGTCGCCGGGCTGCTGGCGGTGACCACGCTGGCCTTCCTCGGCGTCTACACCCTCTACACCTACCTCGCCCCGGCCCTCCAGGGCGCGACAGGCGGCTCGGAGCTGCTGCTCACCGTCGTCCTGCTGGCCTGGGGAACCGGCGTCCTGGGTGGGAACGTCCTCGCCGGACGGCTGGTCGACCGGCGTGCCCCCGCGCACGTGCTGACCTGGACGCTCGCCGTCGCCGCCGTCGCCCTGGCCCTCACCCCGGTGGCGACCGCCGCCCTGGTCCCCGCGCTGGTGTGGGCCGCGATCTGGGGCGTGACCGTGGGCCTCGTCGTCGTGCCCCAGCAGCACCGGCTCCTCGCCCTCGGCCCGGCCGCCGCCCCCGTTCTCCTCGGGCTCAACTCCTCGGCCCTCTACCTCGGGATCGCGCTCGGCGGCGGCCTCGGCGGCCTGGCGCAGGAATGGCTCGCCATCACGCCCGCCATGCTGGGGCTCTCGGCCGCCGGAATCACCGCCCTGACCCTGCTCTACCACGTGACCACCGCACGCCGCTGGGAGAGGCCGGAGCGTCAGGCGACGTACGCGTCGACCTCGGCGAGATAGGCGTCCTTGAGCTGCCGTGGCAGCCAGGTGACCTCGAAGGCGTTGCGCTGGAGCTGGGCCTGCTCCTCCCGCGTGAGCTGCAGCGCGTCCTGGAGGGCCAGGAGGTTCTCCAGCACGTACGCCGAGAAGTACGCGGGATCGTCGGAGTTGATCGTCACCCGCACGCCCAGGTCCATCAGCTTGCGGATGCCCTCGGCCTTCATCGACCCGGTGACGTAGCCGTTGGACACCGGACAGCACGTCAGCCCCATGCCACGGGCCAGCACCGTCTCCACCAGCCGCTGGTCCTCCAGGAGGTTGACGCCGTGGTCGACGCGGTCGACGCCGATCTCGTCGACGGCCTGCCGGATGTGCTCGATCGCGTCGTCCTGGTCGACGTCGCAGTGCATGGTCAGCAGGTAACCCTCCTGCCTGGCCCGCTCGTAGACCGCCGCGAACTTGCTCGGCGGGTTGCCCTTCTCGTCGGAGTCGAGCCCCACCCCCACGATCCACTCCTTGTACGGCAGCGACTCCAGCAGCGTCGCCATCGCGTATTCGGCCTGGAAGTCGCGCAGGAAGCACATGATGAGCTGCGCCCGCACCCCGAGCTGCGCGTACGCGTCCATCAGCGCCCGCCGCAGCCCTCTGACCACCACGTCGAACGGCACGCCGCGCGAGGTGTGCGCCTGCGGGTCGAAGAAGATCTCCACGTAGCGGACGTTCTGCCCGGCGGCCCTGCGCAGGTAGGCCATGGCCAGGTCGTAGAAGTCGGGCTCGGTGCGCAGCACCCGCATGCCCTCGTAGTAGATCGTCAGGAAGGACGGCAGGCTGTCGAAGGTGTAGGCCGCCCGCATCTCCTCGACCGTCGAGTACGGCAGCTCGAGGCCGTTGCGCCCGGCCAGCTCGAACTTGAGCTCGGGCTCCAGCGTGCCCTCGATGTGCAGGTGCAGCTCGCACTTGGGGAGACCGGCGATGAAATCCTTCACCGTCTCACCCTAAATGACGGCCTACCGTTAGAAAATGATGGCCAGCCCCACCGCGAACAGCAGCCCGTACGCCATCTGCAGCTTGCCCGTCTGCTGCAGCACCGCGATGAGCGCCGGGCCCACCGCCCTGCCCAGCACCGAACGGATGGGGGAGATCGCCAGCGGCGCGGCCAGCAGCACCAGCGCCGCCCACGGCGTGATCGGCACCATCGCCACCGCCACCACGAACGGCACCACCTGGCAGGCCACATACAGCGCACGGGTGCGCTCGGCCCCCATCCGCACCGCCAGCGTACGCTTGCCCGCCTGCCCGTCCGTGCCCACGTCGCGCAGGTTGTTGACCACCAGCATCGAACACGACAACAGCCCCACCGGCACCGAGGCGAACAACGCCGCCCAGCTTAGGTGCTCGGTCTGCACGAAGGCGGTGCCGACCACGGGCACGACCCCGAAGAACACGAACACGGCCGGCTCGCCCAGCCCGTGGTAGCCGTACGGATGCTTGCCGCCGGTGTAGAACCAGGCGGCCGCGATCGCCGCCGCGCCCACCAGCAGCACCCACCACGCCCGCGTCGCCACGACCAGGACCAGCCCCAGCACCGCCGCCACGGCGAAGCAGCCCAGCGCGGCGGTCAGCACCTCCCGCGGCGTGGCCGCGCGCGAGCCGACCAACCGCATCGGGCCGACCCGCTGGTCGTCGGTGCCCCGGATGCCGTCGCTGTAGTCGTTGGCGTAGTTGACGCCGATCTGCAGCGACAGCGCCACGAACAGCGCCAGGATCGCCCGCCACCACACGAAGCCGCCCTCACCGACGGCCACGCCGGTGCCCACCATGACGGGCACGACGGCGTTGGGCAGGGTGCGCGGGCGGGCTCCGGCGATCCACTGACCGGGGGTTGCCATGTTGCTCTTCAATCTCTAGCTGATGTCGGTGGTGAGCCGGACCATCCTGATCGGGCGGCCCATGTCGAGGACGCGCTCGGCCATGTCCTCGCCCCAGCCCGCCGACTCCAGGAAGCCGAGCACCGCGTAGTTGTCGGCGAACACCCAGGTGACGATCTGCCGGAAGCCGTCTTCTCGCAGGTAGTCGACCGTGGCGTTGAGCAGGCGGCTGCCGTGCCCCCTGCGGACGAAGTCGGGGTCGACCAGCAGCGTCAGCATCTCGGCCACCACGCCGGGGTCGAGGTCGGGATCCTCGGCGGGGGCATGGGAGGCCAGGCCCACCACGCGCTCTCCGCCGCGGGGGGTGACCAGCGCCGCCGCGGCGCCGCCCGCGCCGAGGGCGGGGAAGCCCTCGGTGTCGAGGATGGTCTCCACCGCCACCAGCACCCGGTGCATGGGGCTGGGCGGGGCGACGATCGCCTCGTCCCACTGGCGCAGCCACATCTTCTCGGCCGCCGCGCCAGTCATCTGCTCGAGTGGGCCTTCGGGGAGGAAGTCCCGATAGCCGTAGCGCCAGGCGCGGATCTGAGTGTTCGCAACCTGGAGCACATCCTCGCGCCGGGCCGCCCGGACGCCTACGTCTGCCATCTCGGCCCGCTCCTTCGCCTGCCGTTCATGCCACAAGGCACGAGTTACACCGTATCGGTGTTTGAGCCTTGGAGACGACGCGAACCACGCTTCCTCGCCCGGTATGCCCGCGTCTTAGTACGGTTGCCGCATACCCGCATGGAACACCACGACCGGGAACGGTTCTTTGACGAGTCGATGAACGCCCACTGACACGTGCCCTCCGCGCACACCTTGAGCCGGTCCCACGACGCGGACACCGCCGCCGCGGCGATGCCGGCCAGCCCGCCCCGGACCCCGTCCGCCGCCGGCACCAGCTCAGGACCCTCCGCCCGCACCCTGACCTGGAGCGGCAGGGCCGGTAGCGGGGCCTCCTCACGCCTGAGCGCGGCCCTGAGGCCCTCGCGGAGGTGGTGGGCGGCGTGCAGGTCGTCGTCGGTGGCCCGGTCGCCGGGCCCGGCCAGGCCGCGGTCGCGCAGCCACAGGGCCAGCTCGGCGGGGGAGGACAGCTCGTCCGCCTGGGCTTCGACGTCGAAGGTGTTCACGAAGTCTCGTACGAGCTCCGTGGAGAACGGCATGCCGCCACTCTACTGGGCGACACCCGCCTTCGTGATCAACGGGGGCAGTTCGGCGGGGCGTCGGGGCGCCCGGCCTCGGGGGTTTGAGAGGTGCGGGTGTCACTCGGCTTCGTGGGAGGTCAGGGCTAGGGCTTCGGCGAGGCGCCGTACCCCTTCGCCCAGCTCCGCCAGATGGGCGGCGGCCATGTGCGTGACCCGGATGCGCGGCCCCGGCGGCTCCGACGGGTAGTACATCCGTCCCGGGCTCACCAGCACCCCGTTCCGCCTGGCGGCCTCCACCAGGGCGGTCTCGTCCACGTCGGCGGGCAGGTGTACCCAGAGGTGCATGCCGCCGATGGGCAGCAGGTAGGTCCGCGCCCGCGGCATGCGCGCGGCGAGGGCCGCGGCCAGCGCGTCGCGCCGGGTCCTGATCTCGGCGTGCACGGCCGTCAGGTGCCGCCGCCAGGCCGTCGAGCCCACGAACTCCAGCGCCGTCTCCTGGAGGGGCCGCGCCACGAAGAACGACTCCACGAGCTGGCTCGCCCGAAGCCGGTGCGCGGCGGGCCCCCTGGCGATGACCGCCGCCACCCGCAGGCTGGGTGAGAGGATCTTGGTCAGCGAGCCGATGTGCACGACGGTGCCGTGCTCGTCCATGGAGGCCAGCGACGGGGGCGGGTGCTCGGTCAGGTACCGCGCGAAGTTGTCCTCCACCACGAACGCCCCCGCCGCCCTGGCGACCTGCAACACCTGCTCGCGGCGCTCGACCGGCAGGGTCGCGCCGGTGGGGTTGTGCAGGGTGGGCTGGCAGAAGAACACCCGCGCCCCCGTGACGGCGAACGCCTCGGCCAGCAGGTCGGGACGTACGCCGTCGTGGTCCATGGGCACGGCCGTGGCCCGCAGCCCCGCCGCCCTGGCCGCCGCCAGCGCGCCCGGGTAGGTGGGCGTCTCGACCAGCAGGGGCGTGCCCGGCGCCGCCAGCGCCCTGAACGCGTGCGTGAGCGCCGCCTGCCCACCGCTGACGATCACGGCGTCGGACGCGGTCACGTCACCCCCGGCCTGCACGGCGAACCAGCGCCGCAGCTCCGGCAGCCCGGTCAGCGGCGGCACGGCCCAGGCGTCGGGCCTGCGCACCGCCCGTGCCGCCGCGGCCGCGAGCTGCTTGTCCGGGCGCAGCCCCGGCCGCAGGTAGCCGCCGGTGAGCGGCACCACCCCCTCGGCCGCCGTACCCAGCAGCGCCGCGACGGGCCCCTCGTCGACCACGCGATCGCCCAGGGCGACGGTCTGCCAGGACAGATCGGCCGCCTCGCGGGCCCGCCCCACCGGTTGCGCCACGAACGCCCCGCTGCCCGGCCTGGTCACCACGCGTCCTTCGGCCGCCAGTTGCCCGATGGCCCTGGAGACGGTGACGGGGCTGACGTTGTGCCGGCGCACGATCTCCCTGCTGGACGGCAATCGCGCTCCCGGGCCGAGCCGATCGGCCTCTTCCCGCAGTATCGCGGCAATCTGGGCGATACTGCTATCGTTGTCCATGAGAGATCAGAGTAGCGCTATTGTGGTCGATACGGTAGCGGTCCACCGGCGCGGCCAGGGCACGGCCCTGGCGTTCCTGGGCGTCCTGGCGTTCTCCGGCTCGTTCCCGGGCACCGTTCACGCGATGCAGGGTTTCGACCCCTGGCTGGTGGCCATCGGGCGGGCCGCCGTCGCGGGCGTCCTCGCCCTGACCTGCCTGGCGGCCACCGGCACCCCGCTGGTCCCGCCCCGAGCCCACTGGCCCTCGTACGCGCTGATCTCCCTGGGCGTGGTCTTCGGCTTCCCGCTCTTCAGCGGCCTGGCCCTGGACCTCGGCGCCAGTACCGCCCACGCCGCCGTGGTCACGGGCCTCCTCCCGGTGGCCACGGCCGTCTGCGCCGTACTGAGAGCCGCTGAACGCCCCCGCCCGCTCTTCTGGGCCGCCTGTACGGCCGGAGCCCTCGCCATCACCGCGTTCACGCTCATCCAGCACCAGGGGCGGCCCTCCTGGCCCGACCTGCTCCTTCTGGGCGCCCTCGGCTCCGCCGCGATCGGCTACACCGAAGGGGCCCGGCTCTCCAGGCGTATTCCGGGGTGGCAGGTCATCTCCCACGCCCTCGTGTTCTCCCTCCCGGTGACCGTCCCCGTCTCGGCCGTCCTCGCGCTCACCACTCCCATCAGCCCCTCCGGGCCTGCCCTGGCGGGCTTCGCGTACGTGTCGGCGATCTCCATGTTCCTCGGCTTCATCCCTTGGTACGCGGGCCTGGCCAGAGGCGGGATCGCCAGGGCCGGGCAGACCCAGCTCGTCCAGCCGCTGCTGACCCTCGTCTGGGCCTGGTTCCTGATGGGCGAACGCTTCGGGCCGCCGACCGTTGTGGCGGCCCTGGCCGTACTCGTCTGCGTGGCCGTCACCCAGCGCGCCCGTACGTGAGGGTGGGCGGGGTGCGCACGCGTACAACTCCCGCCCGTCCCGAAGCACCTCCAGCCTCTTCCGACACCCCGGCCCCTCAGACGCATCCACCCCTCACGCACCCCCGACCCCGCGCCCCTTGCGGACGCCCGGCCCTACGCCCCTTACGCACGCCCGGCTCCGCGTCCCTTGCGCATGCCCGGCCCTACGCCCCTTGCGCACGCCCGGCTCCGCGCCCTTCACGCACCCCCGGCTCCGCGCCCCTCACGCATGCCCAACTCTTCGTGGACGGGCGCTCAAACCCTCACGGCCGCGCAGCCGATGTCGCCCGCACGCCCAGCCCCTTCCCCTTCCCCGAAACGGATGTCGTCACGAATGCACCCCCAGCCCGGCCCTTCACACAACGGACACCCGGCCCCACACGCACGCGCGGCACTTGGCCGTTGGGCGCGCACGCTTTTTCGAGAACCGCCGTCCTGGTTCGAGGGGCTGTGCGGCGGCCCGCCTGTGCTTGTCGGCCGGCCCGCGCCGTAACCAGAGGTGCCGAGCAGAGGCGCCCAGCAGAGGTGCCCAGCTGTTTGCCCAGCCCACACCCAGGGCACATGAGGCAGCGCGGAGGGCTCGCACTTGAAAGCCGTGACGCTTCCCCGCAGGATGGGAGAGGAGGTGTCACAACCATGGCAGACCTCACGATCCCAGAGGGCGGTTTCTGGCCCGCGCCGGAGATCCCGCAGCCCAACATCTATCCCATGGAATGGCACGTCGAGACCGAGAAGCTCGCCGCCATCTACGAGAAGTCCAAGCGCGTGGTCTGGAACCCGGCCGACCTGCCCTGGGACGGCCTCGATCCCAACGATTTCACGCGGGAGCAGCGCCTGGGCATCATGTACTGGTTCGCGGTGCTGGCGAACTTCGACGCCTCCGGACCGGCCGTGTTCGCCCGCGCGACCATCCAGGCCTTCGAGAAGCACGAGGAGGACCCGGTCAGGAAGTGCTTCTTCTCGATCACCCGTGACGAGATGAACCACGAGGAGTGCTGCCAGCGCACCATCGCCAGGCTCTGGCCGGGCGGCCCGCTCGACTGGACCCCGTCCGACGACCTCGAATCGGCCGCCCACAACAACATCGGCTGGCTCTACCACAACGGCGGCCGCTACTGGACCGGCTACAACTCGGCCGTCGGCAGGTATTCGCTGCCCGTCCTGTTCACGAGTTTCATGATGGGGGAGATGGCCGCCTCCACGCTCTTCAGAGGCATGGCCTCCGGCACCCAGCACCCGGTCTTCAGCGAGATGTTCCACCGCATCGGCCGCGACGAGTCCCGGCATCTGCAGATCTGCATGACCATCCTGGAAAACGAATGGCCGGGCCTCACTGACGCGACCCGTACGCTCATCACACGTCAACTCCGGGCGGGATTCGTCTTTCTCAGCATGATTCTCTGGGAGCCGCCCGAGGGTTTCTGGGAACTGCCGCCGTACTTCCTGCCCAATCACCGCGTCCTCATGGACCACGCCCGGCAGGCCGGGCTGGGCGTGCTTTCGTACGAGGAGCAGGCGGAGAACTGGCGGGTGGCGATGGCCCGAATCCGCGCGATCGTGGAACGCTGGGGGATCGCCTTCCCTGCCATTCCCGAGCTCGACCTGGAAGGCGTACCGGTCGACTTCATCAATCCGGATGACATCATCCCCGTCTTCTAGGCCGAACCCACGCACGGCCGTCACCGAAGATCGACGCCCGCGCCGCCGTCTTCATCCGATGCGCCCCCTGCGACGGACTCCACGCCCTCGACCTGGGTACGCCCACCCGGCGCCACGCACCGAGTGCGAGCCCTGGCCCCACAAGACATGCGTGCCCCGGGACGCAGGACCGCCGACTGCGACCGTTCCCCGGGTTGACGCGTAAAACCAACGCACCGCCGGCACAGGCCAGCGAAGGCCGCCGCACAAGAACTGGCGGACAGATACGGCGCCACCATAGGCCCGCGAGGCATACACGCTTCAGCGCCCCTGCCCGCAGGTCCGTCGACTACAACCTCCCCGGGCTGATGAGTGCAACCCGACGCACCACCAGCAGGAACCCGGCAGACCAGTCCCGAACCAGCGAAACACAAGCACTGCAACACCCCGCCCGGGCCCGCGAGGCATGCGTGCCCAGCGCCCCTCCATAGGACCGCCGACAGCGACAACCGTCTCCGGGCCTGTCGCACACGGTCCGGACCCGCCGTCGGAAGAGGCCCCGCCACGCCGGGTTCGGGCAGGTGAGACACACACGCACCGTTGCGTCGCTGTGCCGCGCTCCCCAACGTGCAACTCAGCCCCAGTTCTGCCGGCCCGCAACCCTTCTGCCTGTACCGCTCACACAGAAGCGCCACACGCATGAGGAGTGAGGAGCCGTGATGCGGTGCGGTAGCCGCCGCGTCTCTCGGGCATGTCGATCCCGGGGATGACCGCAACCACATGGTTCGGCAGGCGATGCGACCTTGCCCGGGACGACAGCCGCTCGGCGTTCAGTAATCGCTGACCGAGCGCCGTCCGCCTGTCGGTGTGCAGTATCGGTCGTTCACCAGTGGCCGGCGGCGGTTGATGGTGAACGGCCGGGCGCTAATCTCCTCCACCGACCGGCCACTTCTCCGCCCGGGACACGAAGCTCCCCCGATGCGGAACGCTGTACACCCACCCCTCGTCCCGCAGCAACGCGACGGCCCGCCGGACCGTCTCACGCGCCGCACGATACTTCCGCACCAACTCGGCCTCGGTCGGAATTTGTTGTCCTGCTGCCAGCTCGCCGCCCTGGATCCGCTCCCGGATTTCCCGGGCGATATGTCGATAGAACGGCACCTGCCGCCCCGCCACCTCTGCCTGGCCGGGAACGCTGACGAACGTCCCCTCACCCTGCCGCGTATGAACCAGCCCCTGGCTTCGCAGCACTTGAATTGCCCTGCGCGCGGTCGTACGCGCGACGTTGAACTCCCGCTGGATTCCCGCCTCGCTGATCACCAGATCCCCGGGGGAGAGTTCGGCGATGATGCGCGTCCTGATGACTTCGCTGATCTGAAGATATAGAAAGGTGTCACCCTCGCGACTCAGCACACTCCAAGGGTATCCAATGGCCCGGCAAAGGGAAGGCCAATCAAGAACCTTGACTAATGGGCTATATTTCAGAGTGTGCCACATATCCACCTCGATGCGACATTAAAGACGGTCATTGGAGTTCATGGAGATGCGCTATATAACGCCCTCTGGTTGCCTTTGTGCCTGCATATTTCCGCATTGCCGAATTCTCGTCAGGAATAACCCCGTTGGTGGGATCTCTCCGTACTCGCTCCGTTCGGCAGCCGGCTGAGCCGGTCCTCCGGTTGACCGGCCATGCGACGCTCGCCACGTACGCGAGCAAGATCCAGAAGAACGAGGACCAGCACGATAACGCCCGGCCACCTCGCGCATCCGCCCGCCCCCTGCGATCCCTCCTCGCTTCGGCCTAGCTGGGCACGTGTGGGGCAGCCCGGTCCAGCCGGGGCGCGGCCTCGCCCTTCACGCCGTCCCCACGCACAGGCGACCTTGTCGCATTCAGCCTGGCCAGCCTGCAGTACCGACCAGGCCACGATGGCGCCGTGCGGGAAGTCATGACGCCCCAGGTATCGAACGACATCGGCCGAGTACGAGCACCATGAGCCGCGAGGTCGAGTACGAGCACCATGAGCCGCGGGGTCGAGTACGAGCACCATGAGCCGCGAGGTCGAGCACGGGCGCCATGAGCCGCGAGGTCGAGCTCGGACACTACGAGTGAGAGGGGGGAAGCCCTCGGGAACCCGGGCAAGAGGGTAATCTCGCGAAACCCCGGGCCGCACCCGCCCTCGGTAGGCAGGCCCCGCCAGCGTGCCGCTTGCACCAGCACGCCCAAGGACCGCCCGCCAACTCTTAACCGGCAGAACCTCGCCATCCTCAATGTGGCGCAGGCAGCCCCAGAGGTAAGGAGTCGCTCAGGGCGAGGAAAGAGGAAAATGGTGACGGCCATCGCGACCCTTACGAAGACGCAGTTCGCAAGGATGTCGAGCGCGATGGCCGCGGTCAACAGTCTGACGCCTCGACCCTTGTCCAGGGAAGAGGTTTCTGACCAGTAGCCCCGACTTTCATTGACGATCTTAGTCAGGAAACCTGATTGTGCACCCAGCGCCGGATTCCCTGAGAATGCCCCCGCCTGCGCTGCCCGCGATCGGGCACGAGTGCCCCTGACGGCCCATGCACATCTCTGCTCGAAACTCAGTTGGTCGGGGAGTTCCCGGGCCGCCCTGCCAGCAGACTCGGGTGTCCGGTTGCCGCCGGCGAGTGAACGCTTCCCTCCCCTGGACCGATCACGGGTCCCGGGAACAGATCGGGCCCTCCGCAGCGGTGGTCAGGAGTCTTGATCGCCGAAGGGATGTCGTGCTCGCCGACCGGAGCTGTCGCCCGGACCTGTAGCGGGAGGCCGAACGCGCGGCCCGAGCCACCGCCTCGCCCCCGGCCAGAGCCAGCCGGCCTGTCCCCTCCCCGGTCCGAGCAGTCGGCATATCCCAGATCCGAGCTACCGGCCTGTTCCCGGCCAGAGCCAGCCAGCCTGTCCCCTCCCCGGCCAGAGCTGTCGGCCTGTCCCCTCCCCGGTCTGAGCCGTCGGCCTATCCCCGGTCCGAGCTACCGGCCTATCCCCGGTCCGAGCTACCGGATTGACGCCGACCCAAGCAGCCAGAGTGACCCGGCCGGAGCCGCTGGATTGGCACCGGTCCAAGCAGTCGGATTGACCCCGGCCCGAGCGGGCGGATTGTCACCGGATGGGAGTGCCGCCACCCATCCGGTGACAACAGTGCGCAACAGGCACCTGTGCACGCAGAGCCATCGCCCCTGCAGACCGAACACCGTCGACGATGACATGCTCAGGTATCCAATGCTGACGCACCTGCTATCCCGCGCGTTGTCCCGGGTGACGCGCCTGCCCACCCCGACAAAGTGCGGGATGGACTTCACCCGGGACGAACGCGAGCCCATGGACCTGGTCCCATGCTGTTTCAAGGGGAAACGGAACCACAGCCCATGACGAGTATTGGCCGGCTGACGTCCGTAACGGCCTACCCGCGTCATTAGATTCTCATGGTCATCCGTTGGAAAACTGCCGTTCGGCGCTATATATGGGATGATGCCGTTTGCGGTTGGATGGGTTCATAATCCGCCGTGGAATTGGTTTAGGTGGGAATCCGCCTCCAGGCGCCGTCCGAGATGATCAGATGGTCGAGCAACCGGAGCCCGACCGTCCGCGCGGCCTCGACGAGCCGGGCCGTGGCCTCCAGGTCTTCCGGGCTGGGTTCGAGCGAGCCTCCCGGGTGATTGTGGGCAAGCCCGAACATCGCCCCACCCGAGGTGAGCACCTCCGTGATCAGTTCGCGTACGGGCATCGCAGTGTGATCGCTGCCGCCTTCGGTCAGCACCGCACGCTTCAGAATCCGTCCGCCGGTATCGCACACCACCATGACCAGGCGTTCCTGCCTCCGGTCACGCAGGAGCGGCGCGCACGCGTGGGCCAGGTCGGACGTGCTCGTGATCCGCTCACGCTCCGGCCACGCGTCCGCCCGGCGTACGAGTTGGAAGGCCGCGGTCACCCGCGCGGCCTTGGCAGGGCCGATCCCGCGCAGCGCGAGTAACCGATGCGGGTCGGAACGACTGAGCGCATTGAGATCCCCGCAGTGCTCGATCACCTGGGTGGCCAGGTCGAGAGCGCTCGCTCCACGGAACCCCGAGCCGAGCAGCACGGCCAACAGCTCCCGGTCTGCCAGTGCGGCAGCACCGATGGACATGAGCCGTTCGCGCGGCCGGTCACGCTCGGACAGGTCTTTGACTCGCATCGGCAACCTCCGCAACCGTTGTATCAACCCGCACCGACAATCTCTGAGCTGCACGTTCCCGGCAGATCCGCGTGATTGTCACGCGTTCACGGCACGGTGGGCACCGCGATTGGGCAGAATCCCCGATGGCCTGCAGCGCGGCCGGCAGACAGGCGTCCCTCGTCGGGCGCCGAAAGGTATGGCAGAACTGCGACTGCTCCCTGGGCGCCCCTCGGTACGGCACCAAGAAGTGGCCCGGGCGTGACCGATGTGGAGGAAACGGCACTACGAACAACGAAACGTGGTTCGCCACCGGCATCCTGACGCCCATGGCGACCAGGGCAAATGCCTGGAATTGCCCATGACGACCAGGATGAACACCTGCAATTCGAGCGACGGGACGCGCACAATCGCACATGCCCGGCCGAGGCCGCGGCGACGGAGCAACCTGCCAGCCGATGGCGAACACGGGAGGAGGCACTGAAACGTGATCACATGGTGCGCTGAACGGGACGCGTCGCGCAGTCGCCCCCAAGACGGAGCGCGACTCGCCCGCGGCTGACCGGAACGGCACACGTGGCTCGCTCAGGCCCTCCATGCGGCGGGCGGCGCCCATGGGACTGAGCCTTGCGTCGGCTGCGTCCGCGGAAGTGGTCCGCAGCAGTGGTGTGTGAGTTAGTCCTGGTCACAGGCGTGGGGCCGCGAAACGGCGACGGCCGCGGCGCATGCGACTGGCGCGTACCTGCCTCAAAGGGCTACACACGGCTTCAGCCTGACGCCCGCCCTGGTCCCCACGGTGTGCGCTGTCATCCGGGAGTACGTACGGTAACGATTTGCTCCGATCCATGCCCGCAGTCTCGACGCGTTTGTCCGGGATTCGCGCCATATTACAGGGGTCGAGTCGAGGGAGCTCCGGGCGAGCGATCAAGGAGGGCGCGCGCCCGGAGCTCCCCGGCCTAAACAGGCATGCTGTAGGTGACCCGGAAGCGATCTCCTGGAATAACGATGTCGCTGGTCTCCACCGGGCGATCTCCCGCCCAATGAGTCCGCTCCACGTGCAGGACGTGCACACCCGCCGCCAGATCCAGCGCATCGCTCTCCACGGGACGGGGGATCCGGGTGTGTACGCTTTCGACGATCTCGGTGATCTTTATCCCGTGTGCGTACAGTCTCGTGACCAGACTCCGCCGCTCCTCTTCCGGATGCAGGGTGAACTCGCGCAGCTCATAGGACGTGGCCAGTTGCAGTGGACGCCCGTCTCCACGGAAGAGGTAATGCGTTTTGGTGAGTGTGGCCGTCTCGGGCAGGCGTAGCCGTCTGGCGATGTCGGGGCCGGCTTCGACGGGTTCGCTGTGCCAGTCCCAGGTCACGCGTCTACCTTGAGACTGCAGGTCGGCGGCGAACGGGGCGGGGTGGTCGAGAAAGCGCCATCGGTGAAGTGGGGTGAGGTCGGGGCGTTCCCTGACGTAATGGCCCGAGCCCACGCGGCCGATGATGAGGCCCTCGCCCGCGAGGACGCGAAGTGCGTGACGGGCGGCGGTCTCGCCAACCTGATACTTACGGGTCAGCTGCGCCCGCGAGGGAATGGGCGCGCCGGGTGGAAGGCTGCCGTCGGTGATCTGTCGCCGGATGTCTTCGACGACACGCAGGTAGACCGGATCTGAGGTGGCCACTAGTCCATCCCTGGGGGTTCGTGTGAGGCGTTGCCCCATGTTGCCGTATTCGACAGGTAACCGACCGTCATCGATGACCGCTGGAGCCCCAACTTTGCGATGGCGGAAAATTATCGGAGAAACCCTGTAACGCCGATGTAAGGCGTACCGATTCTCCGGTAGAGGTCGTCGATGTGTGTACCCCCGAGCACATATCGGCGGCCTCTTCCCTGTCCGCCTCCTCGCTCCACGGCCTGCCTTCATTACGAAGGTCCTGGTCGGACGGGGGCGTAGCGTTGGGGCAAGGACTTCTCGACTGTCGGCACCGGCGACTTCGAGGCCCGCGGAGGTCCCGCCTCTCCGTGACCTGGGCCGCTGCGTGCGTTGGGTGCGCCCCGTGCAGGTGGTCTCCGGGTATCACCTCTGAGTGGTTGTGCCCTGAACGGTCACTCCTCTCTACGGTGTGACACCTGGTCCATTCGGGTGATCTACCGGGCCCTGACGCTGTATCGCGCAGAGTGCCGTAACTGTCCGTGACGTGGCAGCACCACACCGCCTTGGGGAAACTTCATGATCGACATTGGCAGGCTTCTTCCGTCTGAGCGGGACGCGTGGGAGGGCTTGTTCCGTGCATACATCGACTTCTATGAGCGAGTCGAACCGGACGAGATGTACGAGCACGCCTGGCGCGAATTCCTGGCCGACACCCGGCTGCACGCCCTCGGGGCGAGGCTGGACGGTCGGCTCGTTGGGATCACGCATTTCCTCACCCACGGGAACACGTCGGCTCCTGGTACCGACATCTGCTACTTGCAGGATCTGTTCACGGCTCAGGACGTCCGGGGCAAGGGCGTGGGCCGCGCCCTGATCGAGGCCGTCACGGACTGGGCTCGGGAACGCGCCTGCACGCGCGTGTACTGGAACACGCACGAGTCGAACAGCACCGCACGCCGCCTGTACGACAAAGTGGCCGAGAACCGCGGCTTCATCCGCTACCAGATCGACCTGCCTAAGCGGGAGCCGTAGAGCGATCGCGCAGGCCAGGGCGAGGGCGGAGGGCGGCCCAAGATCGTGGCAGCGAGCTGATGCGGGCCGGGCGTGCGGCCGGACAAGTGGCGGGACATGCCTCTGAGGGCTCGCTCTTGCTTTCCTGTTCGGGGATGTGACCAGGTGATCTCGCTGTTGCGGTCAGGCTCGATCTCGACGTAGCCGTCAGGTGGGTGTTGTCGTAGAAACCGGGGCCTGATCTTGCTGGAGTGGTGTGGCTTGCTTCGGCGTCGATGATGTGCTCGTGCTCGTCCGTGCAGGGCTAGGTCGGAGCCGGTTTCGGTGTTCGTCGCTGTGTTGTGATCCCTCCCGGAAGGCTGTGGAGATGCCCCCAGGAGGGACGGGCGGGGCGTCGGGCCAGGTGAGGCTCCGGGGAAGGTCGGGTGGGTTGTCCCTCGGGCGGGAGTGGGCCCACATCTCCTCGACTCGGGGGGCGGGAGCGGCCGACGCGGATCGTTGGTCTCGGCGAAGGGCGCGGCCGAGTCGTTCGGTGCGGGGTGATGGGGTGTCCAGAGGCTGGCGAAAGGGGGCAAAAAGCGGCCCCAGGCAGGCAAAGCGGGGTGGCGGCGTCCAATGGATTTCTGAATCCAGGTAGCGTTCGCACTATGGCATCGCCAATTGGAACCACCGACGCGCCCTTCGGCCGCATGCTGACCGCGATGGTCACGCCGTTCACCCCCGACGGTGAGGTCGATTATGCGGCCGTGCGACGTCTTGCCATCTATCTGGTGGATGAACAGCACAACGACGGACTGATCGTCAACGGGACGACTGGTGAGTCGCCTACCACGTCTGATGAGGAGAAGCAGCGCATCGTCAGCGCCGTCCTCGACGCGGTTGGTGACCGCGCGGCCGTGGTTGCTGGAGCGGGAACCAACGACACCCGCCACAGCGTCGAACTTGCGAAGCAGGCAGCGCGTGCCGGTGCACACGGCCTGCTGGTGGTGACGCCGTACTACAACAAGCCTCCGCAGGAGGGGCTGTATCAGCACTTCACCGCCGTCGCCGATGCGACGGATCTCCCCGTGATGCTCTACGACATTCCCGGACGCAGCGGCGTACCGATCAAGACCGAGACCCTGCTCCGGCTGGCGCAGCACGAACGCATCGTGGCCGTGAAGGACGCCAAGGGTGATCTGTTCGCCGCCAGTCAGGTGATGATCGCGACGGATCTCGCGTTTTACTCCGGTGACGACCTGCTCAATCTGGCCTGGCTCTCACTGGGCGCGGCCGGGTTCGTGAGCGTCGTGGGGCATGTGGTGGGCGCCGAGCTGGCGCGCATGATCCACCTGCACAAGAGCGGTGACGTGAAGGAGGCGCTGGCTGTTCACGGTCAGGTCGCGCCGGTGGTGGACGGGATCATGCTGCGCGCCGGTGGCGCGATCATGGCGAAGGCGGCGCTGAGCATGGTGGGAGTGCCGGTCGGCTCGGTACGGCTGCCGCTCGTGGACGCCACGGAGAAGCAAATCGCCGAGCTGCGTGCTTGCCTGGTAGCCGGCGGGGTGAAGTTGACAGACGCATAGGAATGGGGAGGAACCGGGAGTTTTGAGAACAAGATCTGACCATAGGGGCCAAGCATGAGTCATCCGCATCCGGAGCTTGGCCCTCCGCCCACGCTGCCCGAAGGCGGCCTGCGCATCGTCGCGCTCGGCGGATTGGGGGAAATCGGCAGGAACATGGCCGTCTTCGAATATGACGGTCGTTTGCTGGTCGTCGACTGCGGGGTGCTCTTCCCCGAGCCGGACCAGCCGGGTGTCGACCTCATCCTGCCCGACTTCGAATACATCAGAGACCGGCTCGACGACGTCGAGGCCGTGGTACTGACCCACGCCCACGAGGACCACATCGGGGCGGTGCCGTACCTGCTGCGTGAGCGGCGCGACATCCCGCTCGTCGGCTCCAAGCTCACGCTTGCCCTGATCGAGGCCAAGCTGACCGAGCATCGGATCCAGCCGACCAAAGTCGAGGTCGTCGAGGGCGAAAGGCAGGTGCTGGGGCCGTTCGACTGCGAGTTTCTCGCGGTCAACCACTCCATCCCCGACGCGCTGGCCGTCGCCATCAGGACCCCTGCCGGCATCGTGCTGCACACCGGCGACTTCCGCATGGACCAGTTGCCGAGCGACGGCCGCCTCACCGACCTCGGCGGGTTCGCCAGGCTCGGCACCGAGGGCGTCGATCTGCTGATGTCCGACTCCACCAACGCCGAGGTGCCGGGGTTCGTCACCAGCGAGCGGGAGATCGCACCGGTCATCGACGAGGTGATCCGCACTTCCGAGCAGCGGGTCATCGTGGCGAGCTTCGCCTCGCACGTACACCGCATCCAGCAGGTCATGGACGCCGCCGCCAAGCATGGCCGCAAGGTCGCGCTGGTCGGACGGTCGATGGTGCGCAACATGGGAGTGGCCCGCGACCTCGGGTATCTCAAGGTGCCGCCGGAGCTGATCGTCGACTCGCGCGACATCGAGGAATGGCCGCCCGAGGATGTCGTGCTCATCTGCACCGGCTCCCAGGGCGAGCCGATGGCGGCGCTGTCGAGGATGGCCAACCGCGATCACCCGATCCGCATCGCCGAAGGCGACACCGTGTTGCTGGCCTCGTCGCTCGTGCCGGGGAACGAGACCGCGGTCAACAAGGTCATCAACGGCCTGACCAGGTGGGGAGCCCGCGTCGTACACAAGGGCAACGCCAAGGTGCACGTCTCTGGCCACGCGGCCGCGGGCGAGCTGCTGTACGTCCTCAACCTGACACGCCCGTCGAACTTCATGCCCGTGCACGGTGAGTGGCGCCACCTGCGCGCGCACGCCAAGCTGGCCGCCCTCACCGGTGTGCCCGACGACCACATCGTGATCGCCGAGGACGGCGTTGTCGTGGACCTCGTCGACGGCCGCGCGAGGATCGTGGGCGCGGTGCACGCAGGGTATGTCTACGTCGATGGCTCGTCGGTGGGTGAGATCACCGACACCTCCCTGAAGGACCGCAGGATCCTCGGCGACGAGGGCTTCATCTCCGTGGTGGTCGTGGTCGACTCGAACACGGGCAAGCTCACCGCCGGCCCCGAGATCCACGCGCGCGGTTCGGGCATCGACCCGCTCCAGTTCGAGGAGTTCATCCCGCAGATCGAACGCGCCTTGGCGGAGAAGGCCGCGGACGGTGTGGTCGACATGCAGGAGATCCGCCGGGTCGTACGTCGTACGGTGGGCCGTTGGGTGAGCGACACCTATCGTCGTCGGCCCATGATCATTCCTGTGGTGCTCGAGGTCTGAGCACCCTGAGGACGGTACGGCAGGTGTCCTCGCCTGCCGTACCCGGCGAGGGGCCTGAACCTGGCCGGTTTCCGGCCAGGTCGGCGGCGGATGCCGAGCCTGCGCGTTTGTGATGCGCACGTGGATGGTTGGCGCGTTCATGGTGCGCTCGCGGACGATTGGCGCCTTCGTGGTGCGGTCGTGGACGACTGCGCGGTTCTCCGCGTGTGTGGTGACGGCTTGACCTGGCTGTTCCGTGTGGTGGAGGCGTTGCGCTGGCGTGGGCAACGTGGGCTGGCGTGGGCAACGTGGGCTGATGTGGGCAACGTGGGCTGGTGTGAGCACATGTGCTGGTGTGGGCACGTGGGCCCAGGGAGGCGCTGGGCCCCGGCGCGCATGGATCCTTCTGCGGGCGAGGGCTTTGGGGCTCGTGTCATGTCAGGCGTCCCTTCGGCGAATCAGCCAGGCAGCGATCACGAGCGGGGCGACCGCGTAAAGGACCAAGGCCACGGCAGCCGCCGGGGGAGGCAGGAGCGAGCCGTACACCGAGTTGGCGTTGCTGCCACCGATGACCTCTTGGGGGAGCGCACCGATCATCAGCGAGCCGAAGAACTCGCTCCACGGCTCGGGAAGTTGGCCGATGATCATGGGAATGACGTAGACCAGGCTCACGATGATCGCCATCGCACCGGCGGTTGATCGCAGGAGAGCGCCGAGCGCGAGGCCGAGCAGCGCGAACACCGGCACCGTGAGGGTGAGTGCGATCAGAAGCGGTAGCCGGTCGCCGAAGGCTGTGGCGTACGCCCCGGAGAAGCGGTCACCGAGCATGCTCTTGGTCGCGAAATAGGTGCCGAAGACCGCCGCCGCGCCGACGAGCAGGCCCAGCGTACCGATGATCACGGATTTGGCGGCCAGGATGGGCCAGCGACGGGGGACGACGGCCAGAGTCGTCCTGATCAGGCCCGTCACGTATTCGGATGTGATGGCCAGCGTGCCCAGAACGCCCAGGCACAACTGCGGGACGATCACGAGGACCTCCTCCAGGGCCGCGATCCGGGCGCGCAGTTGTTGCTCCACGGGGGCGGCGTCGTACATGTCGGCGGCCATTGCGGCGAGCCCGAGGCCCAGGAGAACGGTGCAAAGGCTGAGACCAAGGATCACGTATGTCGAGCGCACCGAGCGGAGTTTGAGCCATTCGGAGGCGAGGATGCTGCTCATGAGGACATCCGAGAGGCGGAAGTGCTGGTGACCGCACCAGCGGCGAGGGTGGATCGGACGAAGGCGGCCGGATCCGGCGGGTGCCTCGACGGCGTGAAGGCCGGTGTGAAGGTCGGTGCGAGGGCTGAGGTCGGGAAGGTCATGCGTCTCTCCTTTTGAGCGCGTTGTAGCCGATCACGAGGGTGACTAGCGGGTAGGTGAGGAGCACGGCCAGCGCGGCCCACGGCGGCAGGAAACCGTCACCCAGGCGGGACGAGAGGCGCTGATCGGCTATCTGCGGGACGAGGTTGGGCAGGAAGAGCGAGGCAACGCGGGTGTTCCATGGCGGGGGCAGGTAATTGGCGACGCCGGGCAGCACGAACAGCAGGGCGACGACCGAGACGACGGCACCTGCCGTCGATCGGATGGCGGCTCCGAGGCCGAGCCCCACCAGTGCCAGGGCGGTCACCGACAAGGCCGTGGCGAGGAGCATGGGCAAGTCGTCGGCGAGTGTGGTCTCGTTGAAACCGAGCCGGCGGTCGTTCGCGATCAGGCGGCTCGTCGTGTAGGTGAGCAGCAGGATCGAGGTGGCCGTCACGAGCGTGAACAGGCCGACGATCTCAGCCTTGGCCAGGAGTAAGGCGCCGCGCTTCGGGACCGTGACGAGACTGGTGCGGATCATGCCGGTGGTGTATTCGGAAGTGATCGTCAGCACGCCGAGCACGGCCAGGCTTAGCTGGAGCAGAGGCAGGAAACCCTCCTCGGGCGCGGCCGCCCGCAGTGTGCCGCGCTGATCGGCGAGAGTGCTTACGTAGAACGTCCACACGACACCGAGGAGCACCATCAGAGCTGCGGTGCCGATCGCGTGGTATGTCGAGCGGACCGAGCGGAACTTCAGCCATTCGGAGGAGAGGATCGCCTTCATCGGGCGGCTCCGTATTGGACGCTTTCGGCGGTCAGGGCCAGGTAGGCCTCTTCCAGCGACGGATAGCGGGCCGTCAGCTCGGCGACGGTGGCCTCGGCGACGAGCTTGCCCCGGCCGACGATCACGATGCACTCGGCGGTGAGGGCCATCTCGCTCATGAGGTGGCTGGAGAGCAGGACGGTCCTGCCCTCGGCGGCCAGCGAACGCATCAGGCCCCGGATCCAGCGCACGCCGTCGGGATCGAGGCCGTTGACCGGCTCGTCGAACATCAGCACACCAGGGTCGCCGAGCAGCGCGGACGCGATGCCGAGACGCTGTTTCATGCCCAGGGAGAATCCGCCCACTCGTTTGCGTGCCACCCCCGACAGGCCGACCAGCTCCAGCACCTCCGCGACGCGAGCGGGACCGATGTCGTTGGTGAGGGCCAGGCAGAGCAGATGGTGGTAAGCGCTGCGGCCGCCGTGGACGGCCCCTGCGTCGAGGAGCGCGCCGACCTCGCGCATCGGCTTGGTGAGCGAGGCGTATCGGCGCCCGTTGACCAGGGCGCGGCCGGAGGTCGGCGCGTCGAGGCCGAGGATCAGGCGCATGGTCGTGGACTTGCCGGCGCCATTGGGGCCGAGGAAACCGGTCACGTGGCCCGGCTCGACCTTGAAGGACAGGTCGTCCACGGCGAGGGTGTCGCCGTAGCGCTTGGTGAGGTGGAGGAGTTCGATCACGCGGTAAAGGATGCGGGAGGCCGGGCCGCCGGCGCGTCGGACCACGGTTCGAACTTCAAGGTCAGACCCTGGGTTGACGTGGGCACGCCACTTCAACGGCTACGGTTCAACGCGTGGACACGCACCCCTTCTTCGTCAGGCGCATGAGCCGTCAGCAGTTGGTCGTGCTCGACCTGGTGGCGGGGCTGTGCTTCGCGTTCCTGATGTTCACCATGACGGTGCACGCCACCGTTCTGCCGCCGTCGATGCGGATCGTGCTGCCCCTTGGCCTGGGGCTGCCGCTGGCCCTGCGCAGGGTGTGGCCTCTGCCGGTCTTCTGCCTCACGCTGGCCCTGGCCGTCTACGCCGTGCTGGGCGGTGTCGTGGGGCTGGCCTATCTCGCGCCCGCGTACGCCCTCTATATCGTCGCCTTGTCTGACCGGCGCGGTGCCGCGATCCCGACGTCGGCCATAGCTGTGGTGAGTCTGATCACTTTCCTCGCTCTGACGATGGCGGGCACACCACGCGGAGACGCGCCCGACTGGCTGGTGCACCTCGACCAGCCGCTGCTGGGCATCGCGGCGCTGGGCGGGGCGTGGACGATCGGCCGAGCCGTGCACGAGCGCAGGTCGTATGCGGCCCGTGACGCCGAGCGGCTGGCGGCGCAGGCGGTGACGGAGGAACGGTTACGGCTCGCCCGCGAGCTGCATGACGTGGTAACGCACAGCGTCGGGCTGATCGCGGTCAAGGCCGGGGTGGCCAATCATGTCATGTCCACCAAGCCGGAAGAGGCACACGACGCCCTGCGCGTGATCGAAACTGCTAGCCGCAGCGCGCTGGTCGAGATGCGTCATCTGCTGGGCGTGCTGAGATCGACCGAGATGCCCGACCGTGTGCCCGCGCCCGGGCCGGCAGGAATGCAGGCGCTGGTGGATCAGGCCCGGCTGGCCGGGATCGAGGTGGAGTTCGAGCTCCGCTTCGAGGAGGGCGATGGCGGGGTGCGGGAACGGGAGACGGACGCATGGGGGCGGCTGCCTGAGGGCGTGGCGTTGTCGGTTTATCGAATTGTTCAGGAGGCTCTCACCAACGTGGTCAAACACGCCGCGCCGACCACCTGCCGGGTTTCTGTGGTCGCCGACGGAAAGGCTGTGCGGATCGAGGTGACCGATGATGGGCCGGGGAGGCGTACATTGCCTTCCGACGGTGCCGGGCACGGCCTTATTGGAATGCGGGAGAGGGTGATGATGTACGGAGGTGTTTACGAGGCGGGGAGCCTGCCTGGTCGAGGGTTTCGAGTGTTTGTGAAATTGCCCTATGAGGAGGTTTCGTGATCCGGGTGGTCGTCGCCGACGATCAGGCGTTGATACGGGGCAGCTTCAGGGTGCTGGTGGACTCCGAGCCCGATTTGGAGGTGGTGGGCGAGGCGGCTACCGGGGTCGAGGCTGTTAAGGTCGTATCGGAGCGGCGGCCGGATGTCGTGCTTATGGACGTGAGAATGCCGGACATGGATGGCATTGAGGCTACTCGTCGTATCCGCGAGATTGCTCGAGTGCTGGTCGTGACGATGTTCGATCTCGATGCTCACGTTTATGATGCGCTTCGGGCCGGGGCCAGTGGATTTTTGCTGAAGGATACGCCGCCTGCGGACCTGCTGGCCGCCATTCGTGTGGTCGCCGGTGGGGAGGCGCTGTTGGCCCCGACGGTGACGCGGAGGCTGATCGAGGAGTTCACGCGTACTCCGGTGCTGCCTCGGGTCAAAGGGCTGGAAGGTGTCACGGAGCGGGAACGGGAGGTACTGACGTTGATCGCGCGAGGGCTGTCTAATGGTGAGATCGCCGCGCATCTGCAGGTGAGCCTGGCTACGGTCAAGACGCATATCACGCGGTTGCTGGCCAAACTGGAGGCTCGGGATCGGGCGCAACTCGTTATCGCGGCATATGAGAGTGGGTTGGTCTCTGCGGTCAGGTGATGGAGGTAGACGATTTTGATTTGCGGTGAGCGACGGGATGAGGTAAGGCTATGTCTATGGTGCTTTGGCGGCCTAATGGGGTTGTGGTGTAGCTTCAATGGGTGAGTGGAACGCTTGGTTTGTCTTTTGAGGTAAGGCTAGTTGGGCCGTTTCTGGTAGATGGGTTATGGTTGATGGCGCGGAGAACTCGGATGCTTGGCTGATTGAGAGCGATGGGTTAGGGGTCGGGGAATCGTTCGTTCGAGTATTTGGGTTTGGATGAATGGGTGAAGCTTGGATGTGAGTCATGACGTTGTCTTCGTTGGGTGTGGCATGATTGTTGATAGGGCGGGTGTCGTTGATGGGTTTCGTTGTGAGTGGTGATGGTTGAGGTGTGTTAAAATTGGATTGATTTTGAGAGCCAGTCCAAGTGTGCGCCGTCAAAGGGTCCTGTTCTTTCGCCTACTGCGTTGAGAAGCCAGCGTGCGGATTCTTCTGCTTGTGTGATTAGCTCGGATGGGTAGTTCAAGAGGATCTGGTGTTCCGCGAACTCGTCTTCGTCGTCGAGGATTAGACGTCCGTCCCGCATTCGGATAACGTCCAGGTCGAGATCGAGCATGGTGACCTCGCCGTTCTTCCACTCTGGAATGGTGGTGACGTCGACGTAGACCTCGCTTTTGTGGGGTGGAGTGTTGAACGAGGCTGTCCACCAGGCGTTTCGGGGGAAAAGCATGATGGCTGTCGTCTCCCACGTGACAGGCGGGCCTTCGCCCTTGCGGGCCACGGTTCCGCCGGGGACTTCG
The DNA here is from genome assembly GCF_039536965.1 of Nonomuraea antimicrobica. Lineage (NCBI taxonomy): Bacteria > Bacillati > Actinomycetota > Actinomycetes > Streptosporangiales > Streptosporangiaceae > Nonomuraea > Nonomuraea antimicrobica. The sequence goes on from NZ_BAAAZP010000164.1 coordinate 37,284, forward strand.
ACCCACACGCCGTGTTCATCCTCGCCGAGTAGGCGGCCCGGGTGGTTCCAGTGCAGTGCGCCACCGTACTTTCGGAAGACAATTCGCACATCGCTCATGGGGTGAATCTATCCGTGGCGGATGAACTTTATCCGTGCGGGCATGGGGCACGGCATGAGAGTGTGGCGCGACCTGAGGGTGCGTCTCCTGGCCTGAGCGTGCCTTCTGATTCGGGCGTGCCTCGCAGCGTGCGGTGCGGTGCGATGCGTGCGGCATGGGCGTGTGGCGCGGCGTGGGTGTGCGGTGCGTGCGGCGTGCGGTGCGGTGCCGCGTGGGTGTGTGGCGCGGCGTGGGTGTGCGGTGCGGCGTGGGTGTGCGGTGCGCGCGGCGTGGGTGTGTGGCGTGGGTTCGAACTGGGCTGTTCGGCCGGGGGAATCCAGGTTGCGTCGCGTGAGTGAGGGCGGGGTGTCTGCGGGGGAGGCGCGGGCGGGCCCCGAGCACTGCGCCTCGGTCAGTGCGCCTCGGTCACTGTGGCCTGCGCGTACGACTTGTGGTGGGTGCTGCCTAGGGGAGGAGGGCCAGGGCTTGTACGAGGGCTGCCAGGCGGCGGGGGGAGGCCAGGCCGGCGTGGTAGAGGTGGAACTCTGAGGCTCCGGCTTTGGCGTATGTCCGGAGTTGGTCGGCCAGGATCTCGGGGTCTGCTGGGCGGGGCGGGAGGGCTAAGACGTAGGCGCCTACTCGCTGGGGCGGTGTGGCGAGTTCCTTCAGGCGGGCGAGGCGGGTGGCGTCTGTGGTGGGGTCGCCCCAGCAGTTGGCGACCAAGACGTCTGCTGCCGGTTCGCCTGTGGGGAGCGGGGCGAAGGCGCCGGTAGCCCAGGGGTTCGGGTTGGCGTGGAGGGTGATGGGGACCTTTGGGGCGGTTTCTCTGGCGGCAGTGATCAGGCGTTGGCGGAGGGTGGTGGACAGGGCGACTCGGATGTTGCGGATTTCGTCAGTCAGGGGGGCGAGGGCGTCTTCGATGGTGATGGGTGGGGGTTGCGGGGTGGTGACGCTGTTGCTCGATGTCCCGTCGGTGGTGTTGGTGGCGGTGGCGGTGGCCCTGTTGGTGGCGGTGGCCGTGTTGGTGTTGGTGTTGGTGGCGGTGGGTTGGTCGGTTGGGATGGGGCTGGAGGGGTGGATGTGTGTTGGGGTGTTGTGAGGAGGAACGTGGGTTGGGGTGTTGTGGGGGTAGGTGGTGGCCGTTGAGCTGCTGCTAGATCTGAGGTTGGCTGAGTCGGTGTGGGTGTGGGTGTGGGTGTGGGTGTGGGTGTGGGTGTGGGTGTGGGTGTGGGTGTGGGTGTGGCGGTTGTCTATGGTGGCGCGGATTTGCGCTCTTGTTGTTTCTGGGTAGTGGGGGGCGCATTTTGTGCAGAAGCACAGGGAGAGGAGGTCGGTGTCCACTGCGGTCCAGTCTGCGCCGGAGGTTTTCTCGTGGACGCTTTGGTGGCCGAAGCCCATCGGGCCGCAGGCTTCCAGGATCAGGCCGTCCGGCTCGGCCAGTTCCAGGATCTCCTTGACGAGGTTCTCGCAGTACTCGATGACGTCCTCGTGGGCCGGGCACAGTGCGTACGGGTACGGGTCGCCGAAGGCGTTGCGTACGACGAGGTCGGGGTTGGCCGTGCCCAGGTGGGAGTTGTGGGTGAGGACGGTCCAGGCGTGGACCTGGAGGCCGACGGCCTTGAGCGCGTCCCTGGCCTGGAGGTAGGCGTCGGCAGGCGTCCAGGTGGGAGCGGCAGGGACGAGCCGGGACCAGGACGATGGGCGGATCGGGAGGTAGAAGGCCGGATATGGCACGTCCAGTACGCGGTGGGCGGGATGGTACGGCGTGGCCGCTCTGGTCGAGTGGTAACTGGCTGCCAGGGCCACCGCTTGGACGCCCAGGTCCGCCAGGCGACCGGGGGCCGATGGGTCACCGACCACGTCCCAGGGGTAGAGGTAGGCGACGTTCATTGGCGGGTCTCCTTGTGCCGGAGTGGATGGCCTGATGGGAACGGGTTCCGTGAGTGTGGGTGGTGATGGCGGGGGAGACGGATGGTGGGGTTGAGGTAGGGGCGTTTGGGGTCGGAATAGGGTCCTGTTCGTTGTGGAGTGGAGTGGAATGGGCGAGTGGGCGCGGGTGTCTGCCATTTGGGTGAGCGGGTGGGTTTCTGTGCGTGTAGGTGGTTGGGTGGGTTCTGTGCGTGTGGGTGGCTGGGTGGGAATGGTGCTGTAGTGCTGAGGTGGCTGGGTGGGAATGGTGCTGTGGTGGTGAGGTGGCTGGGTGGGAATGGTGCTGTGGTGGTGAGGTGGCTGGGTGGGAATGGTGCTGTGGTGGTGAGGTGGCTGGATGGGAATGGTGCTGTGGTGGTGAGGTGGCTGGATGGGAATGGCGCTGTGGTGATGGGTTCTGTCGGTGTGGATGGTTTGGGGGATGAGGGGTGGGTGGGTTTCTGTTCGGGGGGTGTTTGGGGGTGGGTTACCAGCGGGGTCTGGTTGAGGGGAAAGAGGGGTTGATGCGGCGCATGTACGACGTGTCGTCTCGCGCCACGATTCCGCACTTCTCGTACTGCTCGTTCATGACCGCCAGCGCGTCTCTGTCCAGTTCCACGCCGAGGCCGGGTCCTGTGGGCACCGGGACGGAGCCGTTGGTGAAGCGGAGGGTGCCGGGGGTGAGCACGTCTTGACCGTTCTGCCAGGGGGTGTGCGTGTCGCATGCGTACGTGAGGTTCGGGGTGGTGGCGGCGAGGTGGGTCATGGCGGCGAGGCTGATCCCGAGGTGGGAGTTGGAGTGCATGGACATGCCCAGGCCGAAGGCGTCGCACATGGTGGCGATGTGCGAGGAGCGTGTGAGGCCGCCCCAATAGTGGTGGTCCAGGAGGAGTACGTCGATCGCGCGGGCTGCCGTGGCGGGCGGGAAGTGTTCGGGCGTGACCACGCACATGTTGGTGGCCAGGGGCATGGGTACGGCGGCGGCGACCTCCGCCATGCCCGTTATGCCTGCCGTCGGGTCCTCCAGGTATTGGAGGGCGCCGTCGAGTTCCCGGGCGACGCGGATCGAGGTCTCGACCGACCAGGTGGCGTTCGGGTCGAGGCGGAGCGGGACGCCGGGGAACGCCTCGTGCAGGGCACGGATCGCGGCGATCTCCTCGTCCGGGGGGAAGACGCCGCCCTTGAGCTTGATGGACGCGAAGCCGTATTCCCTGATCAGGAGTCGGGCCTGCGCGACGATGCCCGCTTCGTCCAGGGCGGCGCCGAACCGGTCCGGTTCCGCGCCGGGGTGGCCGGCCCACTTGTAGAAGAGGTACGCGCTGTACGGCACCGCGTCCCTCACCCTGCCGCCCAGGAGGTCGGAAACCGGGACACCGGCCGCCTTGCCGCGAACGTCCAGGCATGCCACCTCGAAGGCGGAGAAGACGCGGTCGATGCTTCTCTCTTGGGAGGCGGTCGGCACGCGCTGAGCGTCCTCGCCGACGATCGCGGTGACCCGGGCGTACATCGTGTTCAGGGCGTGGACGTCGAGGCCGATCAGGGCCTGCGCGCATTCGCGTACCTTGCCGAGGTGTCCGAGATCGCCGTAGGTCTCGCCCAGCCCGGTCAGGCCTTCGTCGGTGACGATCTCGACGATGGCACGGAGGGCCCACGGCTGGTGGACTCCGGCGGCGTTCAGGAGAGGCGGGTCCAGGAAGGCAACGGGAGTGATGCGAATCTGTCTGATGATCATCGCACGCCGTCCATATATGTGAACACTAGCCAGATTTGTGGACACGTCGCCGCAACTGTAAGAATCAGCCTGAAGAAGTGTCAAGACTCCGAAGGGCCATTCGATGATCTACGGACACGACCCCAGGACCGGCGAGACCGTGGGCGCCGCCCTGCCCGAGACCGACAGCGCCGGGGTCGACTTGATCGTCTCCGCTGCGGCCGCGGCCGGAGCGGCCTGGCGGGCGACTCCGGCCGCCGAGCGGGCCGCCGCGCTGGAGTCCGTCGCCGACGCGCTCGCCGCGCATGTGGACGAGTTGTGGCAACTCGCCGACCAGGAGACCGCGCTCGGCGAGGTACGCCTGCGCGGCGAGGTGGCGCGTACGGCGGGGCAGTTCAGGCTCTTCGCCGAGGTGATCAGGGACGGCGGCCACCTGGAAGCCATCATCGACCACGCTGACCCTTCGACGACGCCGCCCCGGCCCGACGTGCGGCGGATGAAGCACGCGCTGCAGGGTGTCGTGGCCGTGTTCGCGGCGAGCAACTTCCCGTTCGCGTTCTCGGTGGCCGGTGGCGACACGGCCTCCGCGCTGGCGGCCGGGTGTCCCGTGGTTGTGAAGGCGCACCCCGGGCACCCGAACACGTCCGAGCGGGTGGCCAAGCTCGTACGGGAGGCGCTGCCGTACCCCGACCTGCTGGGGCTGGTCCAGGGCATGCGGGCCGGGGTCGACCTCGTGCAGCATCCCGGCGTGGTCGCGGCCGGGTTCACCGGCTCCGTGGCAGGGGGCAAGGCGATCCAGCGGCTGATCGACGAGCGGGAGGTGCCGATCCCGTTCTACGGCGAACTGGGGAGCGTCAACCCTGTGGTCGTGCTCCCGTCGGCGTCCGCGAAGGAGGTCGCCACGGGGTTCGCCGCGTCGCTGACGCTGGGGGTCGGGCAGTTCTGTACGAATCCCGGGCTCATGTTCGTGCCCGACGACGACGAGCTGCGCAATGCCATCGTCGAGGCCGTCGAGGGCACGAGTGGCGGGCCGATGCTGGCCGAGCGCATCCGCGACGGGTACCTCGGGGGCGTCGAACGGCTGGGTGAGCTGCGACTGCTGGCCGAGGGCAAGCCGGGCGAGGGGAGTTGGGCGGTCACGCCGAAGGTGTTCACGGCCGATCTCGACACGTTCGCGGAGAAGCTGCCGGGCATTGGTGAGGAGTGCTTCGGGCCGACGTCGATCGTCGTGACTTACCGCGAAATTTCGGACTTGCGGCCGGTGCTCGGACGGCTCGAAGGCTCGCTGACCGCGACCGTTCACAGCGCGGAGCCGGACGAGGCCGCCGAGGTCGCCGAGGTGCTGGCCAAGAAGGCCGGGCGGCTCATCTGGAACGGCTGGCCGACCGGGGTCGCCATCTGCTGGGCCATGCATCACGGTGGGCCTTGGCCTGCGGCTACGACGTCGTACACGTCGGTGGGGGCCACGGCGATCGGGCGGTGGCTGGCGCCCACGGCGTACCAGGACTGGCCCGAGGCGCTGCTGCCGGACGAGCTCAAGGACGCCAACCCGCTGTCCGTCCCGCGCAGGGTGGACGGCCGGTTGGAGGTCTGAACGATCTGGGGGCTCGCCTGTGTGAGGGCCATACATATCGGGTGAGTGGCACTCGCCGCCCGAGAGTAAGCGGGCAGACTGGGGACGGGCGGAGGGCCGCCGATCACTTGGCGGGAGCGGGCCGCCATGGTCAATCATGGTCAATGTCGGCGCGGCCCCGGGCACTCAGCGGTGGGTGCCCGGGGCTCGTCGGCGGTGAGGGAAGGCGGGCGGTCGGCATGGCGCATGCGCGCTCCGGCGTGGGGAAATGTGGGCTAGGTGTGCATGGGGCGCGCTCCGGAGCGGGGAAGTGGCGGCACCACCCCATGGTCCCCGGGGTCTGTGCTCCAGCGGTGGTGCACGAGGGCTGAGTGTGCGGCTTCGGCGCCGGAGTGATGCAGCAGGGGCCTGGGTGCGAAGAGTTGCGGTGGAAGGCCTGCGGGGCTCGCTGGGAGTGGCAGATGGTTGGGGCGCGGCTGTGAGAGAACGGGCGGGCGTCGGGGGGAGGACACGGGTGGTGGGCAGGCAGTGGGCAAGTGGTGGGCAGGCGGTGGGCAGGCGGCTGGCAGGTGGTGGGTAGGCGGTGGGCAGGCGGCTGGCAGGTGGTGGGTAGGCGGTGGGCAGGTGGTGGGTAGGCGGTGGGCAAGTGGTGGGTTTCAGGGGATGGGTGTTGGGGTGTGGGCGATAAGCGGCGGTGGGTGTTGAGTGTCAGTGGGTGGTGCCGGTGATGGACAAGCCCACCCCGATGATCCGTTCCAGCTCCACCAGATCCTCCCCACCAGGATCCACCAGCGGCGCCCGCACACCCCCCACCTCCAGCCCCCGCATCCGCACCCCGGCCTTGACCAGCGAGACCGCGTACCCGGGCACCCGATCCCGCAGCTCCACCAGCGGCAGGTAGAAGTCGGTCAGCAGCCGCTGTGCCAGCACCTCGTCCCCGCCGGTCACGGCCTTGTGGAAGGCGAGCGCGATCTCGGGCGCGAAGGCGAAGACGGCGCTCGAGTACAGGTTCACCCCGAGCCCCCGGTACGCGGGCACGGTCAGCTCGGCCGTGGGCAGGCCGTTGAAGAACGTGAAGTCCTTCCCTGTCTCCCTGCGCACGGTCAGGATGATGCGCTGGAGCAGGTCGAAGTCCCCCAGCCCGTCCTTGAACCCGACCACCAGCGGCACCTCGGCGGCCAGTTCGGCCACCGCCGAGGGGGTGAAGCGGGCGGTGCCGCGCTGGTAGATGATGACGGGCAGCCCGCCGGCCTCGGCCACCTCGCGGACATACCGTACGAGGCCGGAGGCAGGCCCCGTGACGAGGTACGGCGGCATCAGCAGCAGGCCGTCGGCGCCCTCGGCGCAGGCGGCGCGGGCGATGGCGCGGGCGGCAGGGAGCGGCCCTCCGGCGCCGGCGAGGACGGGGACGCGGCCGGCGGTGGCCGCCACCGAGGTGGCCACCACCCTGGTGTACTCCTCGAGGTCCAGGGCGTTGAACTCACCGGTGCCGCACGCGCTGAAGACCCCGCCCGCCCCTGCCGCGACGCCGTTGGAGACGTGCCGGGCGAGGACGGGTTCGGCGAGCGCGCCGTCGGGGCCGAAGGGAGTCACCGGGAAGAAGAGAACGCCGTCTAGCCGCATCAACGGTCCTTTCTAGCGGATGCCCTCCCTGCGGAGGGTGGCCGCCAGCTTCTGGGTGTGTTTGACAACCGCGTGGGTGATCTGCTCGACCTCGGTCGGGGTGAGTCCGGCGGGCATCGAGCAACTGATCGCGTCGGTGGCCGGGATGCGGTAGTCGACCGCCACGGCCACGCAGGCCACGCCCGGCGTGCCCTGCTCGCTTTCGTACGACCAGCCGCGGGTGCGGACCTGGTCGAGCTCGCCTGTCAGTTTGGTCAGGTCGGTGATGGTGTGCTGGGTGAGCGTGGTCAGCGGGTTGGGCAGCAGCGCCACGACCTCGTCGTCGGTGAGCTGGGCGAGCAGCACCTGCCCGAGCGCCGTGAGGTGGGCGGGCAGCCGCCGGCCCACCCTGGGGATGACGTGGTTCGCCTCGCGGGACTCCCTGGTCGCCAGGTAGAGCACGTGCGCCCCGTCACGGCGGGCGAAGTGCACGGTGTGGCCGATCTCGTCCCGCAGGTCCTCCAGGCAGTCCTGCGCGTACGGCAGCGCGGGGTCCTTGTCGAGGTAGGCCGTGCCGGTGAGCAGCGCGTGTGGCCCGATCCCGAAGGCCGACCTGGCCGAGTCGGTCTCCACCCAGTTGAGCTCGACCAGCGTCCGCATGAGGGCGTGCAGGCTGCTGCGGGGGAAGCCGGTACGCTGCTGGAGCTCCGACAGGGTCAGATGGTCGTGCGACTCGGCCAGCGTCTCCAGGATGCGTACGGTCCGCTCGGCGGACTTGACCAACTGGGGCTGCTCCATGGTCGTCCCATCTCGTATCCTTCGGCGGCTTCAGACATCCAGGATATGGGATACCGTTCAGATACATGGACGCCTAACCTTTGACCGCGCCGCTTGTCAGACCGCGCATGAACTGCCGCTGGAACGCCAGGAAGGCGATGATCGACGGCAGCAGCGCCAGCAGTGAGGCGGCGAGCAGCACGCCGATGCCGACCTCCTCGTCCGAGCGGAGCGAGCGCAGCGCGATGGGCAGGGTCCACATGTCCGACTCGGGGGCGACGATCAGCGGGAGCAGGTACTGGTCCCAGATCATGGTGAACCCGAAGACGCCGATCACGCCGAGCGCGGGGCGGCACAGCGGCAGGATGATCGTGGCGAAGATGCGCAGCTCGCCGGCCCCGTCGATGCGCGCGGCCTCCTCCAGCTCGACCGGCACCTCCTTCATGAACTCGGTCATCACGAGGATGGAGAAGCCCCAGGCCCCGACGGGAAGGATCATCCCGGCGTAGGTGCCGATCAGGTTCAGGTGCAGCACCGGCAGGTCGGCCAGGACGAGCGAGAGGGGGATCGCGATGATCTCCTCGGGGAGCATCATCGTGGTGAGCATGAGCAGCATCACGAACGTCATGCCACGAAACTTCTTGCGCGCCAGCGAGTACGCCGCGAAGACGCTCACCAGCATCTGCAGCAGCAGCCCGAAGCCCACGACGACGAACGAGTTGAGCAGGTAGAGGTAGACGTTCTTGTCCTTGGCCTGGACGAAGTTCTCGAAGGTGAACTCGTCGGGCCACAGCGAGAAGGAGGTGGGGTCGAGGGTCTTGTTGAAGGCGCTCATCAGGAGCCCGACCAGCGGCCCGGTGAAGACCGTCACCATGAGCCCGTAGACCAGGACCTTCCCCGCGACGGCCAGCGGCCCCCGCCGGGACTCCAGGCCCAGCGCGCTGTCGAACCTCATGTCGCCTGCCTCCTGCGCAGCATCTGCACGATCACGGTGAGCGCCAGCGTGGCCGCGAACAGCACGATGCCGCCCGCCGAGGCGACCCCCAGTTCGTTCTTCTGGAAGCCGAGCTTGTAGATCAGGGTCATCAGCACCTCGGAGGAGCCGTTCGGCCCGCCGTTGGTGAGCACGTACACCTCGACGAAGACCCGCAGGCCGCGGATGGCCGCCAGTGTGAACAGGATCCAGAACACCGGACGCAGCGCCGGCAGCGTGATGTGCCGCAGCCGCCGCCAGGTCGAGGCGCCGTCCACGGCCGCGGCCTCGTACAGTGTGCGGTCCACGCCGACCAGGCCGGCCAGGAAGATCATCATGTCGTACGGAGTGCCGCGCCAGATGCTCATCAGCATGATCGACCAGAGCGAGGAGTCCTCGCTGGCCAGCCACGGTTGCGGGGCGACGCCCGCCCAGCCGATGATCACGTTGAGCATCCCGTTGTCGGCGGGGTGGAACATGATGCGCCACACCTCGGCCACGGCCGCCATCGTGGTGACGACCGGCAGGAAGGCCGCGGTCCTGACGAACCACAGGTATCGGGCGGGTCCCTCGATGAGCAGCGCCAGCCCCAGGCCCAGCACGAGGGAGCCGACGGTGGTGCCCAGGGCCAGCACGACGCTGTGCCAGATGGCCGCGCCGAACTCGTCGTCGCCCATGATCGTCTGGTAGTTCCGCAGGCCGACCCATTCGTCACCGAGGAAGGTCTGCACCTTGAACAGGCTCTTCCACAGGCCCACGAACATCGGGATGAACTTGAAGTACAGGAAGAGCAGCAGCGCGGGCGCCAGGAACAGCCACGCGATCAGCGGCCCCCGCCACCGCGCCGCCTTGGGCGGGTGGCCGGGGGACGCCGTGCGGCCTCGCGCCGGGGCGAGTGGGGAGGTCATGACGCTTTCTGGCTCTGCAGTTCCTGGGTCAGCTTGGTGTTGAGCTGGTCCATCGCGGCCTTGACGTCGGCGGAGCAGTCGGCCCAGACGGCGTTGATGGCGTCGGCGGAGGTCTGGCGGATGGGCGCCCAGTTGGGCACCGGCGGGGCGTAGACGGCGTTCGCGTACGACTCCTGGAACACCTTCCAGCGCGGGTCCTGCCGCTCGGCGGCCAGGTCGACCGTGGTGTTGACCGGCAGGCGGACGATGGCGCCGTTGGCGTCCTTGTTCATGCCGATCCGCTGTCCCTCGGGCGAGACGGCGAACTCGGCGAACTTCTTCTGCGCGTCCTGGTTCGGCGACCCGGCCATGAGGTAGACGTTCTCGCCCTCGCCGAGGGTGCCGGGGCCGCCCGACGGGCCCTTGGGCACGGGCAGCACCTCGAGCTTGTCGGTGCCGATGCTCTTGACGAACCTGGCCAGCACGTACGGCCCGACCAGGTAGATGCCGCCCTGGCCCTTCTCGAACACCTCGTGCGTGACGGTCGTGTCGTTGCTGACGGCGCCCGGGTTGACCGTCTTGGTCCGGCAGAACTGGTCCTGGAGGTACTGGACGGCCCCGACGGTCTTGGGGTCGTTCACCGTGGCGGTGTACTTGCCGGCGCCGGCGGCCGTGAGGAAGTCGCCGCCGTTGGCGTAGATGAGGGAGGAGGCGTACCAGGAGGCGTAGCCGCGCTTGGTGCCCGCCGGGGCGACGAAGCCCGCGGTGTCCTTCTGACCGTTGCCGTCGGGGTCTCGCTCCGTGAACGCGGTGGCCAGTTCGGCGAGGTCCGCCCAGGTGGCGGGCGGCTCCATCTTGACCTTCTCGCGCCAGTCCTTGCGTACGATCAGCGCGAACGACTGGGCCGAGAACGGCGCCGCGTAATACTTGCCGTCGCTGCCCGTGGCGGCCTTCCAGGCGGTTTCCGAGAGCTGGTCGCCACCGGCCAGCGCCGCCTTGTCGACCTGCTGGAGCCAGCCCTGCGACTGCATGTTGCCGAGTTGGGCGGTGTCGTTGATGACGATGTCGGGCAGTTGTTTCTGCGCCGCCTGCTGGTTGAGTTTGGTCTCGAAGTCGTCGAAAAGGGCGACGACTTTCGTTTGCACCCCGCTGGCCTTGGTGAATGCGTCGGCCAGTTTCTTGGCCGTCTTGGCGGAGTCCGAATCGGGCGCCTGCCTGATCCAGATCTCGAAAGTGTTGTCCGAACCTGACGATCCCCCGGAACCGCAGCCTGTCAGTCCTACGGCCAGAGTCGCCGCGACGGCGACTCCCAGCAGACGACGTGACATCAGACCGCCTCCTGTTCACGTAAGTGGACATGAGTCGTGGACTTGGATGTGTGCCTGTGAACGTAACTAGCGGCATGGCTAACGGTCAATATTCAAGGATGTGAAAGTCGGCCAGAATCGTGTACACCATGGATGCATGCGCATTCTGATGACAGGGGCCGCGGGAAAAGTCGGGACGTTGCTCCGGCCGCGCCTCGCTCGCGACGGCCGTACGCTGCGCCTTTCCGATGTCCGGCCGATCGCGCCCGGCCCCGGCGAGGAGTGGGTGCCGGCCGACCTGACCGACCCGGGCGCCGTGGCCGAGGCGATGAAGGGCGTGGACCGCGTGCTGCACCTGGGCGGCCAGAGCAGGGAGCATCCCTGGGCCGACATCGTGCGGGACAACATCCACGGGACCCAGGTGCTGCTGGAGGCCGCGCACGCGGAGGGGGTCGAGCACGTCGTGCTCATGGGCAGCCACCACGCCGCCGGGTTCCACACCAGGCCGCGGGACGGCTCCGACCTGCCCGACTACGCCTTCCCCCGCCCCGACACCTTCTACGGAGTGAGCAAGGTCGCCATGGAGGCCCTCGGCAGCCTCTATCACGACCGGTTCGGCATGAACGTCACCGTCGTCCGGCTCGGCACCTGCAACGAGGGGCCGGGCGACACGCGCGGGCTGGCCACCTGGATCTCGGCCGACGACCTGACCCGGCTGGTCGAGGCCGGGCTGAGCGCGACCGGCCACCACGTCGTCTGGGGCGTCTCGGACAGCCCCCGCCGCTGGTGGTCGCTGGAGGAGGCCCGGTCGATCGGCTACGTCTCGCGCGACTCGTCCGAGCCCTTCGCCGCCGCGCTCGTCGCCGAGCAGGGCGAGCCCGACCTGTCGGCCCCCGTGCACGACCGCGCGGGCGGCATCTTCACGCTGAACGAGCTGGGCGGCAAGTGGTGACCTGAGTCCGAGGCCATCGAGGCAACCGGTTGCACAACCTTGACGACAGGCGACCAGAAGGTCAAGGTTAAGGCTGGCAACCGTTTGCAAGGGAGGGCCGGGCGATGGCGGCGACGATCAAGGACGTGGCCCGCGCCTGCGGCGTGCACGTCTCCACCGTGTCGCGTACCTTCTCCGCGCCGCACCTCGTCAATCCTGCCACCAGAAGCCGCGTCCTGGCAGTCGCGGACGACCTCGGCTACCGTCCCAACCGGGCGGCCAGGGCGCTCACCACAGGCCGCACGTTCAACCTGGGCCTGATCGTGGCCGACATCTCCAACCCGTTCTTCCCGCCCCTCATCAAGGCGGCCCAGGCCCAGGCGCGCGGTCGCGACTACCACGTGTTCGTGGCCGACACCGACGAGGACCCCCGCGTCGAGGAGGAGCTGATCAGGACGCTCACCAAGCAGGTGGACGGCGTCCTGCTGTGCAGCCCCCGCCTGTCGAACAAGATGATCGAGCGCCTGGCCGAGGACGTGCCGTTCGTGGTGATCAACCGGCGCATCAAGGGCATGCCCGCCGTGCTCATGAACGTCGCCCACGGCGCCGGGCTCGCGCTGGAGCACCTGGCCGATCTCGGCCATCGCAGGATCGCGCTCGTGTCGGGCCCGATCGGGTCCTGGACCAGCAACGAGATGCAGGGTGTCGCCGCCGAGACCCCCGGCCTCGACCTGGTCTTCTTCGGCCCCAACCAGCCCACGGAGACGGGCGGCCTGGCCGTGGCCCCGGAGGTGGCCGCCTGCGGCGCCACGGCGGTGCTGGCCTACAACGACCTCGTCGCCCTCGGCCTCATCGAGGGGCTGGCGGCGATGGAGATCGGGGTGCCGGACCGGATCAGCGTGATCGGGTTCGACGACATCCTGCCGGGGCGGCTCAACCGCCCCAAGCTCACCACGGTCGCCATGCCCGCGGAGGCGGCGGGCAGGATGGCCGTCGATCTGCTGCTCCAGTCGGGAGGCGAGGGCGCGACGGTGACACTCGACACCGCCCTCATCGTCCGCGAGTCCACGGGAAAGGCCCATAAATGATCTTCGGAACGCTGCCGTCGGGCCGTCAGGTCGAGCGCGTGGAGCTGTCGTCGGGACGCCTGCGCGCCGAGGTGCTCACCTACGGCGCCATCGTGCGCACGCTGGAGGTGTCGGGGGTCGACGTGGTGCTCGGGCTGGACACGCTCGACGACTACCGCACCCGCAGCCGCTACTTCGGCGCCGTCGTCGGCCGGTACGGCAACCGCATCGCGCACGCCCGCTTCACCCTCGACGGCGCCGAGTATCACCTGCCTGCCAACGACGGCACCCACAGCCTGCACGGCGGCACCGAGGGCTTCGACGCCAGGGTGTGGACGATCGCCGCCCGCACCGGCTCGTCGGTCACCCTCACGCTGGTCAGCCCCGACGGCGACCAGGGCTATCCGGGCACGCTGACCGCCTCGGTGACGTACACGCTGGAGGGTGACGCCCTGCGCGTCGACTACGCCGCCGAGACCGACGCGCCGACCGTGGTCAACCTCACCAACCACGCCTACTTCAACCTGAAGGGCGAGGGCGACGTGCTCGACCACGTCCTGCGGATGGAGGCCGGGCACTACCTGCCGGTGGACGCGGGCAAGATCCCCACGGGCGAGCTCGCGCCGGTCAAGGGCACGCCGTTCGACTTCACCGAGCCGCACGCCGTGGGCGAACGGCTCGACGGCGGCTACGACCACTGCTTCGTGCTCGACGGCGGGGTCGAGGTGACGGCCGGCGGCCTGACCATGCAGGTCACGACCACCGAGCCGGGCGTGCAGTTCTACTCGGGCAGCATGCTGGACGGGGCCGCGACGCCGTACGGGCCGTTCGCCGGGCTGTGCCTGGAGACCCAGCACTACCCCGACTCGCCCAACCGGCCGCACTTCCCCTCCACGGTGCTGCGGCCGGGCGAGCGCCGCACCTCCACCACCACCTACCGCTTCGTCTGACCGCCCCGGTCCCGACGAGGGATCGGCGGGGATCGGCGGGGATCGGCCGGGGCTACGTCAGGGGGGTCAGCGCGGTGCGCAGGCGTTCGGCGTGGGCGCGGGTCAGGCCGTTGGCGAGCAGGATCCGCTCCGCGCCGCCGCGTCCTGCCACCACGCCCAGGAACGTGCGCATCGCGCTCTCCGGCGCCTCCATCAGCGCAGGGGGCAGGTCGTCGGACAGCGCGGCGCCCAGCATGAGCAGCACGTCGGGCAGCGCCTTGGCGGTGAGCGCGTAGTCGCGCACGATGGCCTCGTGCTCCACGCCGAGCAGGTCGAGGATCAGCGCGACCACGATGCCGGTGCGGTCCTTGCCCGCCGCGCAGTGCACGAGCGCGGGCAGGTGGTCGGCGATCTCCGCGATCACCCCGGCGAACCAGGTCGCCCGGCGGTCGAGCAGGGCCACGTACATGTCGCCGAGTTCCAGGCCGGACGGCAGCGTGGCGAGGCGGGCGGGGGAGAGGGACGAGCCCGCGCCCAGCGGGGCGTGCCGCACGGCGCCGCCCAGGACGGGCGCCCAGTCGCCCTCGACCCGCTCGTGGTCGGCCCGCAGGTCCGCGATGAGCCGCAGCCCCGCCACCAGTTCGGCGTCCTCGCGGGTGAGCGTGTGCGGCTGCGCGGAGCGGTAGAGCACACCGGGCCGCAGCGCGGTCTCCGCCGCGACGTCCCGCAGGTTGAGGAGAGGCATACGTCGTGTATACGAACGTTTTGTGCGGGGAAACGCGGCGGCCAACTGGACGCCGGGTGAATCTCTCGTCACCTTTGGGGTGACCAACCTCGGGGAACAAGCGTGACGGGACATCGGCGAGCCTACGCGCGTGTCGCGGTGTCTCCGACGTACCTTTGGCATCATGGCCACCCGTACGCCGAAAAGCGCATCGAAGGGGCCGGCGAAGCGGTCGACCTCGACCCGTACGACCCCCGCCAAGCGCGGGGCCACGTCGACGGGACGGTCAAAGGCGAAGGGGGCCGCCACCGGCCGCAACTCCTCGGTGACCCATCAGGACCCCGTGAGCTGGGTCTTCACCATGATCGGCAAGTTGATCGTGGGGCTGTGGATGTTGTTCGCCACCGGCATCGGCAGTGCCGCGCGGGCGGTGGGCAAGAACGCCCGCGAGCTCGATCCGGTGCACCGGCGCGACGGGGTGGGCCTGACGGTGCTGGCGGGCGCGATCGTGCTGGCGGCCATGACGTGGCGCAACTCCGACGGGGCCGTGGCCGGTGTGGTCAACGCGGCCGTGCGCGGCGTCTTCGGCTCGCTGGCCTGGGCGCTGCCGCTGCTGCTCGGGCTGCTGGCCTGGCGCTACCTGCGCCACCCCGACCAGAACGCCGACACCGGGCGCATGGTGATCGGCTGGGCCGCGCTGATGGTCGGCGTGCTCGGCGTCGTGCACGTGGCCAACGACACCCCCTACCCGGCCGGCGAGGGCCAGGGCATGGACAAGGTGGCGCAGGCCGGCGGCATGATCGGGTTCATCGTGTCGGCGCCGCCGATGAGCATCCTGCCGTCGTGGGTGACGATCCCGCTGCTGCTGATCCTGTCCGGGTTCGGCGTGCTGGTGATCACCGCCACGCCCGTGCACCGCATCCCCGAGCGGCTGACCGAGCTGAAGCACCTGCTCTTCGAACGCCACTCCGAGACCGAGACGTCCAGGTCGCCGGCGAAGAAGCGGGTCAGGGCCAAGAAGCCCGAGGAGGGCGAGGGCGGCGACGGCGTCAAGCCGTACGACTCGCCCGTGCTGGCGGACAAGGACAAACGGGCCGACCACTCGCCCGAGATCGTCCCCGGGCTGGCCGACGAGGAGGAGGCGCCCGCTCCCGAGGCCGACAAGCGCCCTGAGCCGCCGGAGCCGACGCCCGCGCCCCGCAAGGTGGAGCAGCTCGTGCTGTCGCCGCAGGCGGGTCCCTACAGCCTGCCTGACCTGCAGCACCTCAAGCCGGGCAGCGCCCCGAAGCCGCAGACCAAGGCCAACACGACCGTGGTGAACGCTCTGACCAGCGTCCTCGAGCAGTTCACCATCGACGCGCAGGTGATCGGGTTCACCCGGGGCCCGACCGTGACCCGTTACGAGATCGAGCTCGGGCCCGCGGTGAAGGTGGAGAAGGTCACCGCGCTCACGAAGAACATCGCCTACGCCGTCAAGTCCGCCGACGTCCGCATCCTGTCGCCCATCCCGGGCAAGTCGGCCATCGGGGTCGAGATCCCGAACGCCGACAAGGACCTCGTCGCGCTCGGCGACGTGCTGCGCTCCCAGGTGGCGCAGGCCGACCACCACCCGATGATCGTCGGCCTGGGCAAAGACGTCGAAGGCCGGACGATCGTCGCGAACCTCGCCAAGATGCCCCACCTGCTTATCGCGGGCGCCACAGGCGCCGGCAAGTCGGTCTGCGTCAACGGCCTGATCACCAGCATCCTCATGCGCGCCACCCCCGACGAGGTGCGCATGGTGCTGGTCGACCCCAAGCGGGTCGAGCTCAGCGTGTACGAGGGCATCCCCCACCTCATCACGCCCATCATCACCAACCCGAAGAAGGCCGCCGAGGCCCTCGACTGGGTCGTGGGCGAGATGGACCGGCGCTACGACGACCTGGCGGCGTCGGGGTTCCGGCACGTGGACGAGTTCAACAAGGCCGTGCGGGCGGGCAAGCTGCAGCCGCCGCCGGGCAGTGAGCGGGTCTACCAGCCGTATCCGTACCTGCTGGTGATCGTGGACGAGCTGGCCGACCTCATGATGGTGGCCCCGCGCGACGTCGAAGACTCGATCGTACGCATCACGCAGCTCGCCCGCGCCGCCGGCATCCACCTGGTGATCGCCACCCAGCGGCCCAGCGTCGACGTGGTCACCGGCCTGATCAAGGCCAACGTGCCGTCCAGGCTCGCGTTCGCCGTCTCCAGCCTCACCGACTCGCGGGTCATCCTCGACCAGCCCGGCGCCGACAAGCTGGTCGGCCAGGGCGACGCGCTGTTCCTGCCGATGGGCGCGAGCAAGCCCATCCGCATCCAGAACGCGTTCGTCTCGGAGAAGGAGATCGCCGAGATCGTCACGCACTGCAAGGAGCAGATGCAGGCCGAGTACCGCGACGACGTGGCCGCCGCGCCCGCCAAGCGGGAGATCGACGAGGACATCGGCGACGACCTCGACCTGCTGATCCAGGCGGCCGAGCTGATCGTGACCACCCAGTTCGGCTCGACCTCGATGCTCCAGCGCAAGCTGCGGGTCGGCTTCGCCAAGGCCGGGCGGCTGATGGACCTGCTGGAGAGCCGCAACGTGGTCGGCCCGAGCGAGGGCTCGAAGGCGCGCGAGGTGCTCGTCAAGCCCGACGATCTGCCTGGTTTGCTGGCCGACCTGCGTGGCGAATGACCCCAATGCACGCTTGCACGACGATAACTGATTGAATATGTACCACCACGAAGAGTAGTCGGTGTGGTGGGGGGTGGTTCGCTGTGCAGGAGCAGAGCATCGGGGCCATGCTGGCGGCGGCCAGGCAGTCGGCCGGACTCACGGTCGCGCAGGTCAGCGCGGCCACCAGGATTCGCGAGGCCATGATCCATGGCCTGGAGCAGGATGACTACGGCCAATGCGGGGGAGCCTTCTATGCCAGGGGGCACGTCAGGGCCGTGGCCAAGGCGGTGGGTCTCGACCCCGAGGCCACCGTGCACCTTTACGACCAGCAGCACGGCGGCGCGCCGAAGCCCGTCCGGGCCTCGGCGGTCTTCCAGGCCGACCGCAAGATCAACCTGCGCGAGCGGCGCGGGCCCAACTGGACGATGGCGCTCGGCGTGGCGCTGGCCATCGTGGTGGTCTTCGGCATGATGCGGGTGCTGGGCGGCGCCAGCGACCAGGTGCGCGTGGGTGACGTGCGGGTGGCCTCGGCCCGGCCCAGCGTCCCGCCGAACACGCCCATCACCGAGACGCCCAATCCCGCGCCGTCCAAGGTGTCCGCCAAGAACATGGTGACCGTACGTATCAAGGCGAAACGGTCGTCGTACGTGAACGTGCACGACGCCGACGGGCGCAAGTTGTTCGCCGGTGAGCTCAAGGCCGGCAAGACGTCCACGTGGCAGGCGCCGGAGAAGGTCAACGTGCTCCTGAACGACGCCGGAGCCGTGACACTGCACGTCAACGGCAAGAAGGTGAAGAGCCTGGGCGGCCGGGGAGACGTGGTGCGGCGCTCGTTCGGGCCGCCGAAACCGCAGGCGCGGTAGTCACGGGGAGGTCACCCGGGGGGAGCCCGTGCATCGGGTGGTGGCCAACTCCCGATACCGTAGTGTTCACCATGTCATCCCGCCGAACCGCATCGCTGATCACTCTGGGCTGCGCACGTAACGAGGTCGACTCCGAGGAGCTGGCCGCGCGACTCGAGGCTGCCGGCTGGCAGCTCGACGACGACGAGCCCGAGGTCGTCGTCGTCAATACGTGTGGCTTCATCGACTCGGCCAAGAAAGACTCCATCGACACGCTGCTGGCCGCCGCCGACTCCGGCGCCAAGGTGGTCGCCGCGGGCTGCATGGCCGAGCGCTACGGCAGCGAGCTGGCCGAGGCGCTGCCCGAGGCCGGCGCGGTCATCTCGTTCGACGACTACGCCGAGATCGGCGGCCGTCTCGACGACGTGCTCGCCGGGCGGCCGCTCAAGCCGCACACGCCACGCGACCGCCGCACGCTGCTGCCCATCTCGCCGGTGGATCGTGCCAGCGCGCCGAAGGCCAACATCCCAGGTCACGGCGACCTTCCGGCGGGCCTGGCGCCCGCCACGGGGCCGAGGGTGCTGCGCAAGCGGCTCGACGAGAGCCCGGTCGCCTCGCTCAAGCTGGCCTCCGGCTGCGACCGGCGCTGCTCGTTCTGCGCCATCCCGGCCTTCCGCGGCTCCTACGTCTCGCGCGGGCCGGACGAGCTGCTGGCCGAGGCCGACTGGCTGGCCCACCGGGGGGTGCGCGAGCTGGTCCTGGTGAGCGAAAACTCCACGTCCTACGGCAAGGACCTGGGCGACCTGAGGTCGCTGGAGAAGCTGCTGCCGCGGCTCGCCGCCGTCGAGGGCATCGAGCGCGTACGCGTCAGCTACCTCCAGCCGGCCGAGCTGCGCCCCGGCCTGATCGACGTGATCACCGGCACCGACGGCGTGGCCCCCTACTTCGACCTGTCCTTCCAGCACGCCAGCGGCACGGTGCTGCGCCGGATGCGCCGCTTCGGCGATCCCGAGCGCTTCCTCGGGCTGCTGGAGAGCGTCCGCGAGCGGGCCCCGGAGGCGGGTGTGCGCTCCAACTTCATCGTGGGCTTCCCCGGCGAGACCGAGGAGGAGTTCGCCGACCTCGTCGGGTTCCTGGAGGAGGCCAGACTCGACGTGATCGGCGTGTTCGGCTACTCCGACGAAGACGGCACCGAGGCGGCCGGGCTGCCGGGCAAGCTGGCGCAGGAGGTCATCGACGAGCGCGTACGCGTGCTCAGCGACCTGGCGGAAGAGCTGACCGCCCAGCGCGCGGAGGAGCGCATCGGCACCGAGGTCGACGTGCTGATCGACGACGACCTAGGCGACGGCGGCTACGACGGCAGGGCCGCCCACCAGGGCCCCGAGGTCGACGGGTCCGTCACGGTCCAGGGCATCGGCCTGGTCAAGGGGCAGATCGTACGCGCCGTCGTGGTCGACGCCGAGGGGGTTGACCTGATCGCGCGCATCAAGGCCGGTCCATGACCAGGGACGAGCGCCGCGTGGTGAGCCCGTGGAACATCGCCAACGTCCTCACGGTCCTCCGGTTGGCGCTCGTCCCCTTCTTCGTCTTCTGCCTTTTCCTGCCGGGCACGGGCTGGCGGGTGGTAGCGCTGGCGGTGTTCGCGGTGGCGTCATTCACCGACCACCTCGACGGGGAGCTGGCCAGGCGCTACGGCCTCATCACCGACTTCGGCAAGATCGCCGACCCGATCGCCGACAAGGCGCTCACCGGGGCGGCGCTGGTGTGCCTGTCGATCCTCGACGAGCTGCCCTGGTGGGTCACGATCGTCATCCTCGTCAGAGAGCTGGGCATCACGGCGCTCAGGCTCGTGCTGCTGCGGCGCGCGGTCATCCCGGCCAGCTACGGCGGCAAGGTCAAGACCGTGCTGCAGATCGCCGCCATCGTGCTCTACCTCCTGCCGTTCGTGCCGGGGCCCGTCCGGTGGGTGGTGATGGGCGCGGCCGTCGTGGTCACCGTGGGCACGGGGGCCGACTACGTCATCAGAGCCGCGAAGCTGCGGAGAGTGGCCAGACAGGCGCGCGGGAAGTGATCGATGGCTGACGTGGCCGAGGTGCTGACGATGCTGGTCGGCCAGGGTGCGACGGTCGCGGTGGCGGAGTCGCTGACCGGCGGGCTCATCGGGGCCGCGATCACCTCGGTCTCAGGGTCGTCCAAGGCGTTCAGGGGCGGGGTGATCTCCTACGCCACCGAGCTCAAGCACGAGCTGCTGGGCGTGCCGGCGCAGCTCCTGCGGCGCGAGGGGGCGGTGCATCCCGGGGTGGCCGCGGCGATGGCGGCCGGGGTCGCGCGGGTGTGCGGGGCGACGTACGGGGTGGCGGTGACCGGGGTGGCCGGGCCGGAGCCACAGGACGGCAAGCCGGTCGGCACCGTCTACGTGGCCGTGGCGGGGCCCGGCGGGCGGATCTGGGCCCGCGAACTGAGCCTGGAAGGGTCGCGCGAACGTATCAGGGTAGAGACGGTCGACGAGGCAGTCGATCTCCTTTCAGGTGTGCTCAAGGCGAACGTAGGGGAACATTCCGGGTGATTACCGTGTTACGTCCCGAGCGAACATGCGATGCACGGTCTGACGCGGTGTCGGTGGATACGGGTACGGTGGAGCTGTGAGTGAGGTCCGTGAGCCAACTGCAAGCACCGAGCGCCCGGCAGGCGGGCCTGATGAGTCGCGCAACGAGCCACGAGCGGTTCAGGGCCGGCAGCGCCCAGTGATGACGGCGAGGAGTATGTACGAACCCAACAAGACCAATGTGCGGCACGATCCGATCGCGCGGGGCGTGGTGAAGACGTCCGCGCCGGGGAGGGAGCGACAGATGATTCTGCTGCGTCAACTGCTCGGCGACGTGCTGAGGCGGTTGCGTGTGCGGCAGGGGCGCACGCTACGCGAGGTGTCCACCTTGGCCCGTGTCTCGCTCGGCTACCTGTCCGAGGTGGAGCGCGGCCAGAAGGAAGCCTCGTCCGAGTTGCTCGCGTCCATCTGCGGCGCGCTCGGAGTGCCGCTTTCGCAGGTGTTGCGTGAGGTTTCCGACCAGTTCGCGCTGGCGGAGCTCCAGGCCACTCCTGTGCTGGCCGACGTGCCCGAGCACGAGCGGCTGCCCCTTTCCGAGACGGTTACCGGGTCGATCTCCGACTCCGTGTTCCCCGAAGTCAAGGACATGGTGGCTGCCTAGCCCGGCTGGCAGCCAGGACACCACAGGATCAGCCGTTCCTGTGGCTGTGCCCCCATCTCCCCACGGCTGATGCGGGCGCCGCATCGGCGACAGGGCCTCCCCGCCCTGCCGTAGACCCAGGTCTGATTCGCTGGGCGGCGATCACCTGTGGTCACCGTGCCCGCATGTCCCTTGTTCGCGTCCAGCAGCCGCTGGGCCAGTGTCACGAGCCCCGCGAGATCCTCGATCTCCCCGACCTTCTGCCACGGCCAGATCCCGCGCAGGAATAGGGTCTCGGCGCGATAGATCGTGCCGATCCCCGCCAGGTTGCGCTGATCGAGCAGCGCCTCCCCGATGGTCCTGCCGGGCGACCCTCGCAGCCTTCGCACGGCCTCGTCCGGGTCCCAGTCCGCGCCGAGCAGGTCCGGCCCCAGGTGGCCCACCAGGCGCTCCTCCTCGCCCGTCCTGACGAGATCCACCATTCCCAGCTTGACCCCGACGGCCTGCCACCGCTCGTTGGCCAGGATCAGCCTTACCTGGTCGCCGGGGGCGGTGCGCCGCCCGGCGGGCGCGATCTGCCAGCTTCCGTCCATGCGCAGGTGGGTGTGCACCGTGAGGTCGCCCTCCACCCGGGTGAGCAGGTGCTTGCCCCGGGAGAGCGTGGTGACGACCGCCCGGCCGCGCAGGTCGGCGGTGGCGTGCCTGGGGACGCGGAAGTCCGACCGGAGGAGCACGCTCCCGTCGAGCGCGCCCCTCAGCCGGGCGGCCGTGCGGTACACGGCGTCTCCTTCGGGCACCTCTCCAGTCTAGGAACCTGCGCCCGCCGCGCTCGGCCGTGTCGAGCACGTCCCGTGGCCGGGGGTGCGCGGACGGTGGGAATGCGGTCTGGGGTGCCGTTCGGCGCCCTTGGCGGTGATAATGATGATCGCCGATGTTCGTGACGGAAGGCCGAGACGAGCCATGCCGGGGATCACGGGGTTACGGGCGGGAGATCCCGCCGAGGTCGCGCAATACAGGCTCACCGGCCGCCTGGGGCCGAGCGTGTACACCGGGCGGTCCAGAGACGGCGAGCCCGTGGTCGTGCGGCTGCTGCCGCCCGCCATGGAGGCCGAGCCCTTCCTGCGGGCCATGGAGCCGCTGCGGGCCCTGTCCGCGGTCGGCACCGCGCAGATCGTGGCCACCGGGGCGCTGGGCGAGCAGGCGTACCTGGTGACGGAGTTCGTGGACGGCCCGGCGCTGAAGGAGGCCGGCGGCACGTTCGACGCCGTGGGGCTCTACCGGCTGGCGACCGGCACGATCACCGCCCTGGTCGCCGTGCACCAGGCGGGGCTCGTCCACGGTGACCTCCGGCCGGGCAACGTGCTGCTCGGCCCCGACGGGCCCCGGTTGATCGACGCGGGCCTGGAGCAGGCGATGGCGCAGGCGTCCGTCTCCACCCGCAGGGTCGCCGTCCCCGCCTACACCGCGCCCGAGCGGCTGCGCGGCGCCCGCGCGCAGGCGCCGGCCGACGTGTTCTCGTGGGCGGCGACCATGGTGTTCGCCGCCGGTGGCGCCTCGCCCTTCGAGGGCGGCTCGATGGGAGCCACCGTCGACCGCATCGTCAACGGCGAGCCCGACCTGCCCGACCTCGGCGAGTTGCGCGACCTGATCGCGGCCTGCCTGGCCAAGGACCCGGCCGCGCGGCCCGCCGCCAGCGAGGTGTTGCTGCGGCTCGTCGGCCAGACCGCGTTCCTGACCGGGCGGCAGGCGGACCCGGGGTCAGGGGAGAGCGATCCCCCGCGGGCGGGCCGGAGCCTCTTGGTGGCGGTCGCCGCGTTCGTCGCCGGGGCGTTGGTGTCGGGAGTGGGCGTCTACGCTCTCACCGGCGCCGACCGGACCGCCGCGACCACGGACGCCACGACCGTCTCGCCCAGCCCGTCCGGCACGCCCACAGTCACCTCGTCCCAGGCCGTGGCGCCCGACGACAAGGTGGAGAAGAAGGCGGCGACCGACACGGAGCTGCCCGGGACCGGCGTCACCCTGCACGAGCACCCGAACGACTCGATGCGGGTCGCCGCCTACCTCGAGAGCGACGGCAAGTTCACCAGCTACGCCAGGGACAGGACGGGGGCCTTCAAGGCCGTCAGCGCCTACGAGCAGCCCTTCCTGTCGCCCGGCGGTGACTGGGTGGCGCTCAATCCCATGCTCAAGTTCCAGGGCTCCGAGCTGGACCAGATCAAGTTCGTCAGGATGTCCACCAGCGAGTCGTTCGTCGTCAGCACGGTCAAGAAGCCCCTGCAGACCATGATCCCCGTCTGGTCCAGGGACGGCGGCAGGCTGCTGCTGTCGGTCTACGAGACGGTGAAGGACGGGCGGCGGCTCGTGGGCTTCGTCGTCGTGGACGTGGCCACCAGGAAGGCCGTCCACGTCGAGACCGAGTACGTCGACGACGGCTCCCTCTACTACAACTTCGCGCCCGACGGGGCGATCATGCGCGGCTTCGGGGACGGCAAGAACACCGGCGTCCAGTTCTACGACCTGTCGGGCCAGGTCACCAAGACGATGCACTGGGTGGGCCTGCCGCGCGGCGGCGAGTGGTTCTCGCCGTCGGGCACCAGGCTCGCCACCGTCTGCCCGAACGGCGAGGAGCTGTGCGTCTGGGACGCCAGGACCGGTGCCCGCCAGGCGACCGTGCGGCTGGCGAGAAAGGACGGCGGCTTCCTCGGCTGGTTCAACGAGAAGCACCTCCTCACGCAGGACCCCGGCAAGAAGAAGGGCACCCAGCAGATCAAGGTCATCGACCTCGCGGGGGCGACCAGGCGGGTGCTGGCCGACCTGGCGGCGGACGACTCCACCCTCCTCCAGATCGCCCGGGTGCCGGGCTCATGAGGCCGCTGCTCGCGACCGACCCCGACCGGGTGGACGGCCATCGCATCGTCGGGCGGCTGGGCGAGGGCGGCCAGGGCGTCGTCTACCTCGGCGAGTCGCCCGACGGGACGCGGGTCGCGATCAAGATGCTCGGCGCGGGCCTGGACGACCCCGACGCGCGGGCGCGCTTCGGCCAGGAGGTCGGCTACGCGCGGCGGGTCAAGGCGTTCTGCACGGCGCAGGTGCTGGCCAGCGGCGAGTTCGGCGGCACGCCGTACGTGGTGAGCGAGTACGTGGACGGCCCCTCGCTGGCGACCGTGATCCTCGACCGGGGCCCGCTGCGCGGCGCCGAACTGCGCCGCCTGGCGATCGGCACGCTGACCGCGTTGGCCGCCATCCACCGGGCCGGCGTCGTGCACCGGGACTTCAAGCCCGGCAACGTGCTGCTCAGCAGGGACGGGCCACGCGTGATCGACTTCGGCATCTCCCGGGCGCTGGAGGAGCTGGAGCACCCCGGGGACCACATCGTGGGGACGCCGCCGTACATGGCGCCGGAACAGTTCGGCGGCGGTCCGTCAGGGCCTGCGGCCGACCTGTTCGCCTGGGCCTCGACCATGGTGGCCGCCGCGACGGGCCGGCCGCCGTTCGGCACGGGCGAGGTGGCCCCGCTGGTCAACCGCATTCTGTCCGCCGAGCCCGACCTCGGTGACCTCGACGGCGAGCTGCGCGAGCTGGCCGTACGCTGCCTGGCCAAGGATCCCGCCGCGCGGCCCACGGCGACGTACGCGCTGCTCACGCTGCTCGGGCACCGGGTGCCGGAGCAGGCACTGAGGCAGGCCGGCGAGCAGCGGCTGCTGGCCGAGGGGCAGCAGTCGGCGGCCCCGCCGCGTCGCCGCGGCCGGCCCCTGCTGGCC